>CAZMKU010000079.1:0-8106 GCA_964567085.1 uncultured Clostridium sp. | reverse complement strand
AGGTCAACTCCCCAATATACAGGGAACTTGAAATCCGCCTTGGACTTCTCAAGGATCTCAATCGCCTCGGTATAGGTCACCTTTGCATAGTCTGCATCGCGGAGTGCGGTAAGACGAGCCAAAAGTCCCTTATCTACAAAGCTGTTGAAGAACTGAAGCTCTGCCTGACAGTTATCCATAACGTGATTTATGATATATTTGATCATATCCCACGCGAGCTCCATATCGTCGTTAAGATCTGCAAACGCGATCTCGGGCTCGATCATCCAGAACTCTGCCGCGTGGCGTGCGGTGTTGGAGTTCTCTGCTCTGAAGGTGGGGCCGAAGGTATAGATATTGCCGAACGCCATAGCGTAGGTCTCGCCCTCAAGCTGACCCGAAACCGTGAGGTTCGTGCTCTTGCCGAAGAAGTCCTGCGAGAAATCAACCTTGCCGTCCTCGGTCAGGGGAGGATTCTTCATATCCATCGTCGTTACGCGGAACATAGCTCCCGCGCCCTCCGCGTCGGACGCTGTAATAAGGGGCGTGTGAACGTAAACGAAGCCTCTTTCGTTAAAGAAGGAGTGAATGGCGTATGCCGCCTCGCTTCTAACTCTGAAAACTGCGGAGAAAAGGTTTGTTCTTGGGCGGAGATATGCCTGCTCGCGCAAGAACTCGGGGGAGTGGCGCTTGGGCTGGAGGGGATAGTCGGGAGTGGACATACCCTCAACCTCGATCTTTGTAGCCTTGAGCTCGAAGGGCTGCTTTGCCTCGGGCGTGAGTGTGAGAATACCCGTAACCACGAGCGCCGCGCCTACGTTTTGCGATGCGATCTCGTCGTAGTTGTCGACGATATCTCTTTCAAATACGACCTGAACGCTCTTGAAATACGAGCCGTCGTTGAGGTCGATAAAGCCGAATGCCTTGCTGTCGCGGAGGTTTCTAACCCAACCGCCGACGGTTATCTCCTTGCCGCCGAACGCCGCGCTGTCCGCGTATATGTCTTTTATAAGCTGTCTTTTCATAATTTTTACCCTTTCTTACATAAAAAAGTAAACTCTGAATTTTATTATATAACATTTTTTCTGAAATTTCAAGGTGTTTTATAAAATTCTTATATTAAAAGTAAGCTTTATTGCAAAAAATAAGGGTATATAACCAAAAATGAAAGGCGGCTTGGAATGAAAAGGCTTGTTTTAGTTATAATTCTTGTTTTGAGTGTTTTGTCCTTTGCGGCGTGTATGGATAATGTTGACGTGGGCGAGGCGGAATATAACTGCTCTGTCGAGCAGAGGGGACAAAAGCAGAAAATAGCGGTCTCGTGGGATAAAAACGCGCCTATAAAAAGAGTGGAAATTACGGTAAAGCACGGAGATATGACCGTGGCGGACGTCACTATACGCGGCGAGATGCTGAATCTGGGTTACACTGAGGTTGACGCGTTTTACGGAAAGCACGACGTGCGAGTTCTTATCGTAGGCGACGACGGTACAAGGCAAAAGGTGAAGCAGGAGGTGTCTCTTTCCGCCGATGAATACGTAATAGCCCCTATTTCGGGCTCTATGCCTCAGCTCTATTTTACGCTTTATATGGATCAGATAACGGAAAATTACAGCATCCCGACGTTCGTCTGGCTCGCAAGACCGAACAGCTGGAATTGGGATAAGCTTCCCGATAACGTGTACGCTATGCCGACGGTGGAGCTTGACGAGGTTCTGACTCATAATAATTACAACCGAATGATCGAGGTGACCGACGCGTATATCGAGGAGCTGTTCAGCATCGATCCCGATGCGAAATTCAATCTTTATATCAACGACTACAATGCCTATCTTTACCCCAAGCTTATGGTGGCGAACGGTATTCCCGAGGAGAACTACAACGTCGTTCTGCTCTCCGACGGCGGCGCATCGTACGCGGAATTCAACACGGCGTTTAACAGCGACGATATGAGCTTTGACGCCGATGCAAGGTATGCCGATATGGCAGAAAAGCTTGAGTCGTTGCTCAAAGAGGTGCGAGAGGTCGGGGATTATAATTGGACGCAGGAATTTACGGTCGACACGGGTACGTTCAGGCAGTATTCTTACGTAGCCGCAAAGGAAATGGATAACGTAGAGTGGTGGGTTCTGCGGCCGAGAGCCAACCAGACCTTTTATTCGCCCGACGCTGAATTTCTTGATAACGCTATGACTGCCGACGTGACGACCGATCCTGCGTCCGTGGAAAATCCCGTTATCGTCGAAAGGAATTTTGCAACGCCTCTTCTGTCGATGAACGACGAGCAGAGCGAGGCCCTTCGGGAATTTTACAATTTTAATGATGAAATGTTCGGTGAGGCGGAGGAGCAGGGGAAGAGGGCAATGATGTTCCTCGGTTCATGGGCAACCGAGACGAACGAGCCTGATTTTGAGTCCTACGTCAAGTTTATGAAGAGCTATTACGGTGATGAATTCGTGTATTATTACAAGGGGCATCCCTCGACTCCCACCTCGAACTATCCCGAGAAGGCGGAGCAGCTCGAGTCCGTCGGTCTTATCGACGTTGAATCCTCCATCAACGCCGAGCTGATACTGTTTTTCTACCCCGACATTTATATGTGCGGATACAATTCATCGACGTTTATGTCAGCGAGCAGGGATGAGATGGCGTGCGCCATTTTCGGTATGCGGGCGGAGGAGTGTATGGGAGATTACAAGTCGCGGGTCGGTCTTTTCCTCTCGAAAATTGAGGACGAGTCGGGCTACCCCGAGTGTACGGAGGAGGGGCACGAGTATTTTCTCGTCGAATATAACAGAGAAAGCTCCGAGTATCAGTACAGCATTTACGACGCTACCTCGGATACGGTATTACACGGTCCGAGGGTGCCCGATGATGAATAATTTAATATTCATTTAACAAAAGATATTTCAAAAGAAACGGAGCCGTACGCCGACGGCTCTTTTTTGTTAAAATTTACTATTGAAATTTGTGTCGTTTAGGTATATAATTATAAAGATATGTAATTGTAGATAAAAAGGAGACTTCACGTATGATAAAAAAGCTTGCAAAAAGCATACGGGAATATAAAAAGCCGTCTCTGATAACGGTTATGCTTATGGTTTTTGAGGTCATAATCGAGGTGCTTATACCGTTTATGGCGAGCAAACTTATTACAAAGGTGGAAAGAGCTGTCGCTCTCGGCGCTGACGCGGCGGGTGAGATGATAGGCGAGATAGTTCTTCTCGGCGTGGTGCTTATCATTATGGCAATGGCGTCGCTTACCTGCGGAGGCCTTGCCGCTATGATGAGCGCCAAGGCGTCGACGGGCTTTGCTAAAAATTTAAGACACGACATTTTCGGCAAGATACAGACCTTTTCCTTTGAGAACATAGATAAGTTCTCGTCAACGTCACTTGTTACCAGACTTACGACCGACGTGGCGAACGTCCAGATGTCTTATATGATGATCATCCGTACGGCTATCCGAGCTCCGCTTATGCTTATCTTCGCTATAGTTATGGCGATATTTATGGGCGGTAAGCTTGCTTTGACGTTTGCGGTGATCGTTCCGTTCCTTGCTGCGGGACTTATTTTCGTGGCGAAAACCGCTATGCCCGCGTTCCGCAAGGTGTTCAAGAAATACGACAAGCTCAACGAATCGGTTGAGGAAAACGTAAGAGGCATGAGAGTCGTTAAGGGCTTCTCCCGAGAGGAGCACGAGACGGATAAGTTCAAGGCGGCGGCAGACGATATTTGCCGTGACTTTACGAAGGCGGAGAGAATAGTTGCGCTTAACAATCCCTTTATGCAGATATGCGCGTATTTCAGTATGATATTCGTAACCTTCCTTGGCGCGAAGCTTGCGATAATAGATCCCGCCCAGACGGGTGTTGCGACGATCTCCGCTATGCTGACCTACGGTATGCAGGTGCTTATGCAGCTTATGATGCTTTCTATGATATACGTTATTCTCACGATGTCGGCAGAGTCTGCAAAGAGAATAATCGAGGTGCTTGACGAGACACCCTTGCTCTCCAATCCCGAAAACGCGGTAATGGAGGTGAAGGACGGCTCTATTGATTTCGAATACGTTAACTTCAAGTACGCAGAGGACGCCGAAAAATTCTCGCTTGAAAAGGTTGACCTACATATCGAGTCGGGTATGACCGTCGGAATTCTGGGCGGAACGGGTGCGAGCAAATCCACCCTTGTTCAGCTTATCGCGAGACTTTACGACGCTACCGAGGGCACAGTTAAGGTCGGCGGAGTTGACGTTCGCGATTACAATATGGATATTCTTCGCGACGCGGTTGCCATGGTGCTTCAGAAGAATCTTCTTTTCTCGGGAACTATCCGCGATAATCTCAAGTGGGGTAACGAGAACGCCACCGACGAGGAGCTTGTCGAGGCGTGCAAGCTTGCGCAGGCGCATGATTTCGTTTCGTCCTTCGAGAATGGCTACGATACTTGGATAGAGCAGGGAGGCACGAACGTTTCGGGCGGTCAGCGACAGAGACTTTGTATTGCCAGAGCGCTTCTCAAAAAACCTAAAATACTTATTCTTGACGACTCCACGAGCGCGGTCGACACAAAGACCGACGCGCTTATACGCGGAGGCTTCAAGAGCTTTATTCCCGAAACCACGAAGCTTATTATCGCGCAGAGAGTGGCGTCCGTTGAGGATGCGGATATGATACTCGTTATGGATAACGGCAGAATAATTGCCAAGGGTACACACGACGAGCTTCTTTCTACTAACGAAATTTATCGCGAGATCTACGAGCAGCAGACAAAGGGAGGTGAGGACGATGAGTAAGACTTCTGCTTCTGTGAAGGGAAAGCCGAAAATGAACTTCAAGGCTCTTTTCAGAGTCATAAAGCTTCTCTTTGGCGTCTATCCCGTGCTTATGCCCCTGACTTGCATCTGCATTCTGCTCTCGGCAGTCGTGAGCGCAAGCCCCGCGCTGTTCCAGCAGAGAATTTTTGCGGTTATTGAAAAATTTGTCAGCAGCGGCAATACCTCCTGGGAAGCCGCAAGAGCGGAAATTCTGCCGCTTATTATAACACTTGCATCTCTTTACGTGGCTGCGATCATTCTTATCACTATCCATACGCAGCTTATGGCGTATATTACGCAGGGATTTTTAAACAAAATGCGTCATCAGATGTTTGAGAAGATGCAGAAGCTTCCCATAAACTATTTTGATACTCACAAGCACGGCGATATTATGAGCTATTATACCAACGATATCGACACGCTCCGTCAGCTTGTGTCACAGTCTATTCCTACGTTCATTCAGGCGGGAACTATCGTGCTTACGGTTCTGATCATTATGCTCTGGTACAGTGTATGGATGACGCTCATCATCCTGCTCGGTGTGAGCGCGATGATAGTCGTTTCCAAAAAGGTTGGCGGCGGCTCCGCGAAATTCTTCGTGCGTCAGCAGAAGTCCATTGCCGAGACCGAGGGCTTCGTTCAGGAAATGATGAACGGTCAGCGAGTTATCAAGGTCTTCACACACGAGGAAAAGTGCAAGGAAGACTTCGATAAGATAAACGACCAGCTTTGTGAGGATAGCTTCAGAGCGCATTCCTACGCTAATATGCTCGGCCCGATCATTATGAATATAGGTAATATTATTTACGTTATCTGCGCTATGGCGGGCGGACTTTTCGTGCTTTCGGGTTGTCCGAATATATCAATTTCGGGCTTGCCCTTCAGTATTGATATCGTCGTTCCTTTCCTTGGAATGACGAAGCAGTTCACGGGCAACGTGAACTCGCTCTCCCAGCAGATAAATTCGATAGTTATGTCGGTTGCGGGCGCGCAGAGAATCTTCTCGCTTATGGACGAGATGCCCGAGGCTGACGACGGCTACGTAACCCTCGTCAACGCCAATATTCTTGACGATGGAACGATCGTTGAGGTTCCCGAGCATACGGGCATCTGGGCTTGGAAGCACCCACACGGTGACGGCAGCATTGAATATATTCAGCTGCGCGGCGACGTCCGTATGGTGGACGTTGACTTCGGCTACGAGGAAGGAAAGACGGTGCTCAAGAACGTGTCGGTTTATGCCGAGCCGGGTCAGAAGGTTGCCTTCGTAGGCTCGACGGGCGCGGGAAAGACCACTATTACAAACCTTATCAACAGATTTTACGATATCGCCGACGGTAAGATCCGTTACGACGGTATCAACATAAACAAGATCAAAAAGAGCGACCTTCGCCGCTCTCTCGGTATAGTTCTTCAGGAAACAAACCTCTTTACAGGAAGCGTTATGGACAATATCCGTTACGGAAAGCTTGACGCGACCGACGAGGAATGTATCGCTGCGGCAAGGCTTGCGGGCGCTGATGATTTCATCACTCGTCTGCCCCACGGCTATAATACCGAGCTTATGAACAACGGCGCAAATCTCTCGCAGGGACAAAGACAGCTTCTGGCTATCGCGCGCGCCGCGGTTGCCGATCCTCCCGTGCTTATTATGGACGAGGCGACCTCGTCGATAGATACTCGAACCGAGGCTATCGTTCAGAGGGGTATGGATAAGCTTATGGAGGGCAGGACCGTGTTTGTGATCGCTCACAGACTCTCCACTATTATGGACTCCGACGTTATTATGGTGCTTGAAAAGGGCGAGATCATCGAACGCGGCTCGCACGAAAGCCTGCTTGATAAGAAGGGAACTTATTATCAGCTTTATACGGGCGCGTTTGAGCTTGAGTGATATGGAGAACGGAAGCGTAACCGTCTATTATATGCAGATCCCCGAGGGAGATTCGTTTTGCGAGCTTTACCCCAAGGAGAGAATGAACGAGATTTCGTCCGTGAGAAATAATAGACTTAAAAGGGAAAAATACCACGTCTGGAAGCTTCTGGAATACGCCGTAAAGCGGTCGTTCGGCAGGGAAATGAGCGAGCTGAATTTCACGAAAAGTCCTTACGGAAAATGGGAATGCGATGGACTTTGCTTCTCGCTCTCCCATACCGATGGGGCGGTTGCCGTAGCGGTGTCGGGAGCAGACGTCGGGGTTGATATCGAGAAAGTAAGCCGCAGACCTATGCGCGTTGCCAAAAAGGTTTTTTGCGAGAGTGAAAAGACAGAGCTCTCGGCTCTTTGCGACGACGATGCGCTTGAATACGCCACGCGTATCTGGACTGCGAAGGAAAGTGTTTTCAAGACTCAAAATGAAAGAGCTTTCTCACCGCAGAATATTTGCGTATCGGACTATGAAACAAGCTCTCAAGCAGTCGAGCTTGACGGCGAAAAATACCTGATTTCCGTTGCGGGCGAAGGCGCGGAAAAAGCAAAATTTTACAGAAAATAATATTTCCGCCCGAGTTAATTACTTCGGGCGGTTTTTTTATTGACATTCGTGCGATTTTATGCTAAAATATATTCAGAAGCTAATTGACGAAAGGATGGTAATAAAATGGCAATAAAGGTTAATCCTAATAAGGAGATCGTTGATACAATAAGGGAAGGCCTCAAGAGAACGGGCGGATACTGTCCGTGTGTGCGCGAGCAGAGCGAGGATACCAAGTGTATGTGCAAGCAGTTCAGAGAGCAGATGAAGGACCCGAATTTCGAGGGCTACTGTCACTGTATGCTCTATTATAAGACAAAGGAATAAAGGAGATATAATTATGGCAGAAATTAAAATTACAAATGACAATTTTCAGGCAGAGGTAATTGAGTGTGAAAGAACGGCGCTCATTGACTTTTTCGCAACCTGGTGCGGCCCTTGCAAAATGATCGCTCCCATTATTGAGGAGATCGCGCGCGAGAGAGACGACATCAAGGTCGGCAAGGTCGACGTTGACGAGGAGGGCGCGCTCGCAACGGCGTTTGGAATCGTAAGCATTCCCACTCTCGTTGTAGTTAAAAACGGCGAGGTCGTAAATAAAGCCGTAGGCTATCGCACAAAGGATCAGATTCTTGAGCTTTTGAAGTGAAATAAACAGAAAAAGAGCAGGGGGCAACCTGCTCTTTTATCGTTTTGGCGGTATCTGACTATTGTTGTATTTGCTTTTATTTCTTTGTTTGCGCCTTCCGATAGTCACGTGGAAGCATCCCCGTCACGTTACGAAAAGCGGCGGTGAATTTGCTTTGATTCTCATAACCGACGGCGCAGGCGATC
>CAZMKU010000078.1:5401-8472 GCA_964567085.1 uncultured Clostridium sp. | reverse complement strand
TACAGATAAATGGAATCTCGTTGACTGGCCGCAGAATTTGCGTGACGGATACGATTTTCCGCTTACCAATCCTATGGAGAAGGGCTCGGGCGCGCATAACGTAATAAACGCGTTTTATATCGGTTGCATCAAGAATACCGAGGAGATCGCGGATATTCTCGGAATTCAAAGAGTCTGCGAGAGTCGGAATTTGACGGATAGCTATAACGCGGAATTTTATCGACGCGATCTTGGAATTTACGTGGATCGCAAGGGAAGTGATCACGGTGCGGTTCATTCCAACATTCTTCCGCTTTTCTACGGCTTGACAAATGCCGAGAATGAAAAGAGCGTGTCGGATTATCTCGTGTCGCGCGGAAACTGCTCGGGCGTGTATATGGCGTATTTTTTGCTCAAAGCCTTGTGCCGTATCGGACGATACGAGGACGCGTTAGCGATAATAGTTGACGAGGGCGAGAGATCGTGGTACAATATGGTGCGCGAGGGCGCGACGACCTGCTTTGAGGCTTGGGGTAAGGATCAGAAATGGAACACCAGCCTTTGTCACCCCTGGGCAACGGGACCGATCTCGGTGCTCGCCGAGGATATTCTCCCCAATATGCCCGAGGTGGCGCGTCTTATTTATAAAAAATAACTCAAAAAGTCGGCAAATTTTGCCGACTTTTTCTAAATTTCACTAAAAAAATATCTCGTGTTAATTGATTATTCATCATTTGTCGGGATTTTTATGGTATAATTATGATGTAAAAGTATGAGTAAAAAATTTTACGAGGTGATTATTATGAAACAAAACAAGAAGAGATTAGCTCTGCTCATAGCAGTATTTATGCTTTTGCAGGCGCTTACTGTTTGCACACTCACAGTCAGCACGTCGGCTGCCACTCTCAACGGAACACCCACGGGTTACGATTCCGCTGATGACGTTGATTACGTAACGTCCGGCAAATACATTCTTAACTGGGGCGCAAGAGAGGAAATTGCGACCTTCCTTTCAACTTATGCATTGAACTTCTATGTCGGAGACGATGCTTTCGCGACAGTATCGCAGCTCAGCGGCGGTACGTCTCAGTCAACCGCACCCAGCAGCGCGTTGTACGCGGAATTACAGGACATTATGGCATCTGCTCACACGACCGAGACCAGTTACGGTGACTTGAGATCTCTTTTACAGTACACAGACTGCGTTAACGGTAACTATGACGGTGGTATATCTTGCTTTTACTCGGGTAATCAATTGGGTCCTGCTTGGGATGCAGGCACTACGTGGAACAGAGAGCATTGCTGGCCTAAGAGCAAAACTTCGCACACTGAAGTTACTAATAACAGTGTTAACGAAGCTACCGATATTATGAGCTTGCGCCCGACAACATCCAATATTAATGCAAGCCGTGGCAATAAAGCTTACGGAGAGAGCAGTGGTTATTATTTCCCCAATGAGGGTACGAACGACGTTCGCGGCGACTGCGCTCGTATAGTTCTTTACGTTTACGTTCGTTGGGGCAACACAAGCTATATGTGGGGCTCGAGCGGTGTAATTGAAAGCCTTGACATTCTTCTTAAGTGGATGGAAGAAGACCCCGTTGATACTTGGGAAATGGGTAGAAACGACGCGGTTCAGTCTATCACAGGTACCAGAAACGTATTCGTTGACTATCCCGAATACGCGTGGATGCTCTTCGGTGAAGAGGTTCCTGAGGATATGTATACCCCTTCGGGAATTGCTTCGGGCGGAGACCTTCCCACACCCCCCGCAGTTGATCCCGACAGCGGTAATACAGGTACAGAAGACAGCACGGACGATACTGCAACAATTGTTATTCCTACGTCCGCAAAGCTTCAGTGTGGAACAAAGTACGTTACCAACGTAGCCTATACATATACAAGCTCCAGCGGTTCCCAGAAGCAGCAGCTTGAAATGACAACCGATAAGTCCAATGCGGCTACTTGGGACATTATTGAGAATAGTGACGGTTCATATTCGTTTATGAATGGTGGTAAATACCTCCTGGCTGACGGAACTCACGTCAAGCTCGTAGACACTCAGGAAGCAAATACAAAGTTTGAGTTTGAACAGACGAGCGGCGGTGTATTTATCAAGTGCCAGACTGCAACTTATAATAGCAAGGCGCAGTATCTTGAGGTGTACGGTTCGGGTGACGGTTATCTTACTGTTTACGGTATGCAAACTGATACCGCTATTTTTACCTTCACGTTTGCAGATGCAGTAGGCGGTGAAGCGGGCGACGGTGACGAAGACGTTACAACAGGCGATGAAGACACGACGATCGAGGAAGATACAAGCGTTGAGGAAGATACAAGCGTTGAGGAAGATACAAGCTTTGAGGAAACCACAACGGTTGAAGAAAACACAACGGTTGAGGAAAACACAACGGTTGAGGAAAACACAACGGTTGAAGAAAATACAACGGTTGAGGAAGATACAACATCCGAGCCTTCTGATTCCACCGAAGGCGGACTCGAGGTTGGCACGGGCTACAAGGTTGGTATGGTTCAGACCGCGGCAGGTATGACGGTTTATCTCACGGGACATATGGCTACGGGTAGTGCGAGCTATTATATGGCTACGGTTGAGGATATAGCTGACGGAGCAGAGTTCTATGTTGAAGAAACAAACGGCGGCTATTATCTCTACGCGATGGTTGATGGCGTTAAGACGTACGTTAATATGGTAGTAAGTGGTACATACGTAAACGGTGAGTATTCCGAAACAGCAAGCACCGTTTACACGTATGACGAAACGCTTAAGACTCTCGTTGCATCCGTAAACGGCAGTGAGTACGTATTTGGTACGAGAAACGATAAGACCTATACCACGATCGGTCCCGTTAAGGTAAGCAACGATCCCTTTATGGTGTTCTTTACAGCGGTTGAGGGAGAGGATCCCGATGACGATCCCGTGATCGGCGACGGTGAAGAAACAACTGAAGATCCCACCGAGGAGCCTACCGAAGAGCCTACCGAAGAGCCCACCGAGGAGCCTACGGAGGACAACACCGAGGACAACACCGAGGACAACACCGAGGACAACACCGAGGACAACACCGAGGACA
>CAZMKU010000078.1:0-5301 GCA_964567085.1 uncultured Clostridium sp. | reverse complement strand
ACACGGAAGAGAATACGGAGACACCCTCCGAGACGTCTTCCGAGGATCCTACGGAGGAGATCACAGAAGCTCCCTCCGAGGTGCCTTCCGAATCCGATGGTACGGATTCTACAGCGGACGAAGGAAATACAGACGGTTCTTCGAGCGGCTGTAAGTCCACGATCGGCGGTGTCAGCGTAATAATTATCGCGCTTGCTACCTCGATATTCTTTGTAAAAAAGAAAAAAGAGAACGAATAATTTCTGAATAAAAGCCGTTGGAGAGAGGTCTCCAACGGCTTTTTCATTGACAAAACTCGCCTTTTGTGATATACTGTATTTATGTTATTGCGAGGTGACGAAAATGATTATAGAAAACAAAAAATTTGACGCCGAGCGCGCGCTTTATAATCTGCGCGAAGCGACGGTTAAGAATTGTATATTTGCGGGCGAGGCTGACGGTGAGTCGCAGCTTAAGGAAGCGAGAAATATTGAGGTCGAGAGCTGCAGCTTTTCGTTGCGTTATCCGCTCTGGCACGTTGAGGGCTTTACTCTTACAAATTCCACTCTTGACGAGCTTACCCGCGCGCCTATCTGGTATTCGAACAACGGCGAGATCAAGGGCACGAGCATCAATTCGGTCAAGGCGGTTCGTGAGTGTAAGAATATCAGGGTTGTTGATTGCAATATTGATTCCATCGAATTTGGCTGGAAGTGTAAGAATATCTCCGTTGAAAATTCAAAGATCAACTCTCAATATATGATGCTTGACTCCTCTGACGTTCATATTAAAAATCTTGATTTTTCGGGAAAATACTCATTTCAGTATATGAAAAATCTCGTCATCGAGGACTCGAATCTCGATACCAAGGACGCATTCTGGCACAGCGAGAACGTAACTGTTAAGAATTCCATAGTTAAGGGCGAGTATCTCGCTTGGTTTTCGAAAAATCTTACGCTTATTGATTGCACGATCATAGGCACACAGCCGCTTTGCTATTGCGAAAATCTTAAGCTTGTAAACTGCAAGATGATCGATACTGATCTGTCTTTTGAGTATTCTTCCGTTGAAGCGGATATTGTGGGCGATATCATTTCTGTCAAGAACGTAAAGAGCGGTTACGTTATAGCGGATTCGATCGGTGAGATAATAAACGAGGATTCTGTTATGGAGTGTAATGCGGAGATTAAAATCAGATAAAAAGAAAAACGGAGATTTTCTCCGTTTTTCTTGTAGGGCGGGGCAAGCTCGTAATCCCCAAATCTCGCTACGCTCGCTTCGGGAAACCCCACGTGCTCCCGCCGTTTATTTTACCATCACAACCTGATAAATTTCATTCTTATGCACGCCGCGGTCCTTCGCGGTTTTCTTTATGGCGTCGTTCTTGGACATACCGCCCTTTACGTAATATTCAACGTGCTCCTCGACACTCAGGGCGAGAAGGCTTACGGTCTCCTGACTTTTGACAGAAGCCTTGTCGCAGCCCTCGACTACGAGCACGTATTCGCCGCGCGGAGCTTTTTCTGTATAGTATTCAAGCGCGCCGTCAAGCGTCGTTCTCATTATATCCTCGTTGAGCTTTGTAAGCTCTCGGCAAAGGGAAATTCTTCGCTCGCCGCCGAACGCTGCCTGCATATCGATCAAGGTTGCGATAAGCTTGTGCGGTGCTTCGTGGAAGATCATAGTTCTGTATTCGGCTTTCAGCTCGTTAAGACGCTCGCGGCGTTCCTTTTTTTCAGCCGAAAGAAAGCCCTCAAACGTAAATCTGCCCGTGGGAAGTCCCGAGAGCGTGAGCGCCAAGATCGCGGCGCACGCGCCGGGGATTGACGTTACGGGAATATTCCTTTCGGCGCAGAGCGCGACGATGTCCTCACCGGGATCAGAGATCGCGGGAGTTCCCGCGTCGGTTATAAGCGCGCAGGATTCGCCTGACGTGAGTCGCTCGCAGATCATCTCACCGTGCGCTTTTTTATTGTGCTCGAAATAAGAGACCATGGGCTTGGAAATACCGAGATATTTGAGCAATCTTATGGAGTTTCTCGTATCCTCCGCGGCGATAAAATCAACCTCGGAGAGAACCTTTATAGCGCGCGCGGACAGGTCGGCAAGATTGCCGACGGGCGTTGCCACAAGGTACAGAGTGCCGCCTACGACACGGTTTTTCTCCTCGGAGATCGCGGGGAGATCGTTTATAAGTTCGTCTGACATTGGAGTGTCCTTTCTGTGATGCAATAATCACTTATACATATGCTTCTGCATACAATGAAAGAGAAAGAATGTTTTGCAGAATGGAGATTGATATGGCAATTAAGATCTATATAGACCAGGGGCATAATCCTCAAAATCCCAACGCGGGAGCGGAGGGAAACGGTCTGCGCGAGCAGGATATTACGTATAGAGTAGGCGTTCTTTTAGCCGAGCTTTTGCGCCGTAGCGGAAACTATGACGTAAGGCTTTCAAGAAATTCGCCGAGCGAGGTGATCGGTACGTCGAACACCTCGAGCCTGCGAGAGCGCACGAACGAAGCAAATGCTTGGGGCGCGGACTATTTTGTCAGCATACATACGAACGCGTCGGATAACCCGAACGCCACGGGCGTTGAGGTCTACGCGTATTCTGCATCGGGCGCGGGCTATGCTCTTGCCGAGGATATAGTAAATAACCTTGCTGAAAGCACGGGGCTCAACAATCGCGGTGTCAAGCTCCGTCCGTCGCTGTATGTTTTGCGAAAAACTAATATGCCCGCGGTTTTAGCGGAAATTGGATTTATTACAAATCCGCGTGACGCCGCGCTTATGAGCAGCTCCCCCCAGCTTTTTGCCGAGGGCATTTATAACGGTATCGTTGAGTATACAGGACTCGCGTGATCAGGATTCGATCATTCTCATAAGCTCGTCCTCGTCTATAATGGTAACGCCGAGCTCCTGCGCCTTGGTAAGCTTGCTTCCCGCTGCCTCGCCCGCTACGACGTAGCTTGTTTTCTTTGAAACCGAGCCCGCGCATTTGCCTCCGAGCGCCTTGATCTTTGCCGAGGCTTCGTCGCGGCTCATCGTGGGAAGCGTGCCCGTGAGCACGAAGGTGAGTCCCGCAAATTTGTCGGACGTGGGAGCTGCGGTGGATTCGGTAAGAACGCCCGCGTCTTTAAGTCTTTCGCAAAGCTCGATATTCTGCGGATGCGAGAAGAAATTGAGAACGCATTGCGCGCTTATCTCGCCGAAGTCCTCGATCGCGATAAGCTCATCGAGGGTTGCTGTCATACACGCGTCAAGAGTGCGGAATTTCTGCGCCAAGGCTGCCGCCGCTACCTCACCGATATTTCGTATGCCGAGGGCGCAGATAAGACGCTCAAGTCCTGCCGATTTTGATTTTTCTATTGAATTTATAAGGTTCTGCGCGGACTTTTCGCCCATTCTGTCAAGATTGGCTATCTGGTCAGCGGAAAGATAATAAAGGTCTGCCGCGTTTGAAATAAGTCCCGCAGAGATAAGAGCCTCGACTATCTGCGGGCCGAGTCCGTCAATGTCCATAGCACCCTTGGAGGCGAAGTGCTCTATGCCTCGCGAGAGCTGGGCGGGGCACGCCGTGTTCGTGCAGCGAACCGCCGCCGCTTCGTCGGGATCGTAGAATACGGCCTCGCCGCAGGACGGACAGTGTGTGGGCATATTGAAATGAACCTCGCTGCCGTCTCGTTTTTCGGGCTTTGCTATAACTACCTCGGGGATAATGTCGCCCGCTTTGCGAACGACCACCGTGTCGCCGAGCATAATGTCGCGCTCGCGGATAAATTCAAGATTGTGCAGAGTTGCGCGGGATACCGTAGTTCCCGCAAGCCGTACGGGGGAGAGGATCGCCGTGGGGGTCAAAACGCCCGTTCTGCCGACAGCGATCGTAATGTCAAGAAGCTTTGTTTCCTTTTCTTCGGGCGGGAATTTGTAAGCAACCGCCCATTTCGGCGTGTTCGTGCCCTCGCCGAGGATTTCTCGGTCTGAGAGCTTGTCGACTTTAATAACCACGCCGTCGATATCGTATGCCAAGGAATCGCGCATTGAATTGATTTTTTCAATGTGAGAGATAATTTCCTCGCCCGTGTGTACGGTCGTTCTCATCTGAACCGTGGGGAAGCCAAGACTTTCAATTCTGTTGAGCGTTTCCGTGTGTGATGCGGGCGCGTGTCCGTCGGTGTAAAGCGAGCCGTCCTGGAAATTGAAAATGAATATATCAAGTCCGCGTGACGCCGCGATCTGAGGATCGAGCTGACGGAGTGAGCCTGCCGCCGCGTTTCTCGGGTTTGCCATAAGCGGCTTGCCCTCGACCTCGCGCTTGGCGTTTATACGGTTAAATACCTCGCGGGGCATATAGACCTCGCCGCGAACGTTGATTGAAAGAGGCTCGGGAAGGCTCATAGGAATTGAAAAAATCGTTCTTATATTCTGCGTTACGTCCTCGCCGACGTTGCCGTCACCGCGTGTCGCGCCGATCTTGAGTATGCCGCCCTCGTAAATGAGAGAAACCGAAAGGCCGTCGATCTTGGGCTCGACCGAGAAGGCTACGTCGGGGATCTCCGCCTTTACCTTATTTACAAAATCAAGCAGCTCGTCGTATGAGAAAACGTCCGAGAGGGAGTCCATTCTTCTTGTGTGGACAACCTTTTCGAATTTGTCGAGAGGTGTGCCGCCAACTCTTTTGGTGGGGGAGTCGGGGGAGTCAAGCTCGGGATATTCGTCTTCTAATTTGAGCAGCTCCGCATACATTCTGTCGTATTCGAAGTCCGAAATTTCGGGCGCGTCGTACACGTAGTAGAGCTTGGCGTGATACGTAAGCGTTTTGCGAAGAGTTTCTATTTGATTTTTGATTGCATTTTTGTCCTGCATGCAGAGCCACCTCACATTTATGCCAATATATAATAATTATATCATATTTTTGACTTTTTTTCAATAGAAAAGTCGGAAAACTATGCGCGGGTCTTGATTTTTTTTGCGCTTTGTTATATAATTGATATATAAACATAAAACGGAGATAAAAATGAATTTACTTGTTATATACACAACGAGAACGGGAACGGTCACGGCCTCGCTTGATATTTTGGAAAAATACTTGCCTCAGGCGAAAATAACAAGGTGTGATCTTTGTGAATGCGGAGATCTGCCGACGCTTGAGGATTTTGACTTCGTGCTCGTCGGCTCGTCTATACGAATGGGCAAGATACATAAAAAGATCAAGAGCTTTTTAAAGAGCAATCACGACAGACTTCTGGGGCTTCGCGTGGGTTATTTTCTGTGTCTCGGCTTCGAGGGTACCCGTAAGCAGATCTACGGTCTGTGC
>CAZMKU010000077.1:0-8477 GCA_964567085.1 uncultured Clostridium sp. | reverse complement strand
CCCCTTACCCGACAAGAAATTGAGCATTGTCTCGCTCTTGATCCTCGGGAGAGTCAGGCTGAGAATGTGAGGAGCGCGCGCGCCATTTGGCTTATTGACTCTTATCTCGCCGCTCTCGAGCATTTTCTCGCAGGCTTCTCTCAAAAAAGTCATTTTCTGTGAGCTTGCGCGAAAATCGGCAAGGCCCTCGGCAGCCGCCTCGGCAAAGCCGCAAATGCCTATCATATTTTCAGTACCCGAACGGAAGCCGCTCTCCTGTCCGCCGCCGACAATATACGGCACGAGAAGTCTGCGCTTCAGAATTTCAGATGAAACGAAGAGCGCGCCGACACCCTTGGGCCCGTGTATCTTGTGCGCGCTGACGCTCACAAGGTCTGCCTTAATTTTCTTTGGCGTAAAAGGAATTTTAAGAAAGCTCTGTATCGCGTCGCAATGAGTCACGATATCAGGATTTTTCGCCTTTGCGAGCGAGAAGCACCTCTCGACGTCGTACACCGCTCCCGTTTCGTTATTTACCATCATCATCGACACGAGAATCACCTTATCGTCGAGCGCCGATCTGAATTCCTCCATATCAATAACGCCGCCGCGGGTTTTTAAGCGAATCACCGTAAAGCCGTCCTGCTCAAGGCGAGCCATAGCCTTCTCGACCGAGGAATGCTCCGAATCGGTGGTGATTATCTTAGCCCCGCCCTGTCTTTTTTTGGCATAAACGCTACCGAATATCGCCATATTATTGGCTTCCGTGCCCGACGCGGTAAAAATAATTTTATCCGCAGCCACGCCATTCAAGCCAAAGCATTTACCAACCGTCTGACGTGCCGAATCAAGCATTTTTGTCGCCGTAGTGCCCAAAGCGTGCTTTGACGAGGGGTTGCCGTAGCATTCCATAGCCGAAAGCATGCCATTCCTTGAGCCGTCGGATAAAGGCGTGGTCGCGCTGTTATCAAGATATATCATAGCTCAACCTCATCTCAATTCAAATGCGCCGAGCATTTTTTCAATATCCGAAAGATGCGAATCAAACGCCTCGGGAGTCGACGTATAGGTCAGAATATAGTACATCTCTCCCTTTGCGCAAACCGTCTGCATAAGCTTATATTCATTCTCACCGCTCTTTACCGTGAAAACAAACTGTATAGCGGAAAGCCCGCCCATTTTCACGTCGTCAGTTTTGGAAACAAGCGTGTAGCTGTCACCGTATAGATTCTTATATTTTAACTCAGTATTTTCAAAGAATGTATTTACGTCCGCCTGCGCGCCCGTACTCATATGAGCCTGAAGAGAGACGTTAGACTTGTCCCCGTCCGAATAATATGCCGCGGAAAGACTGCTTCTCGTATCGGTTACCCAGCTTTCAGGAACGAAAAATCTGTAAGGACGCTTGTCCGTGGATATAAGCTTCATACCCTCGGGGGCTTCAACCTTGGTCGATATTCTCTTACCGTCAGCCGAGTAGGGCTCGCTTTCAAACTGAAAATAAGGGATTATTCCCGCAAATTCACCGTCGTCGCTATCCGCGCCCAAGATCGTGTCGATATGGGTATCATATTTCTCCTCAGGACAGCTGAACGTAAGCGCGTAAATATCACCGTCAAATTCCGCGAACATCTGAAGATACTTGTATTTTACACCCTCTGTCGCCTCAATATCCTCCTTGGTGTCACTGTCGGTCACCTTCCTCGTAACGCTAAAGACAAGCTGATAAGCCGCCATACCGCCAAGCGATACGTCGGTGTTTTCGGACACGAGCGCGTAATCGGTAAGCTCCGCCGCATATTTCATCTTGCAGAATTCAAAATACTCCGCAAGGGTTCTTCCCTCTCTGTCCTCCGCAACGTATACGCTCACGAACGCGTTATCGTCAACCGAATAATACGCGCTTGTAATTCCGCTGTCAGTGTTCTCCACCCAGGATTCAGGCACGTAAAGACGGAACTTATCGCCGTCGCATACAACGAGCTTATAATCATCGGGGGCTTCCTCGCTTGATCCGCACGCCGCAAGCGTGGGCACGAGCATAATAGCTATAAGAAGAAAGCAAATTATTGATCTGAATTTCTTTTTCATTTTAATTAAAACTGCCTTTTAGATTTATTTTAAGGAAAGCACGGACTCCGCGGCGGACATAATGCCAAGCTTTCCGCTCTCGTACGTGAGACCGCCCTGAAAATACACGGTATAGGGGGGACGGATAGGGCCGTCTGCCGAAAGCTCGATGGACGAGCCCTGCGTAAACGCGCCTGCCGCCATAATTACCTTATCGGTATATCCCGGCATTTCCCAAGGCTCGGGAGTTACGTAAGAGTCAACGGGCGAGCCCTTCTGAATTCCTCGACAGAACGCGCAGAGCAGCTCGGGATCCTCGCAGATGACCGTCTGGATTATATCGCTTCTCTGCTCCTGCCAAGCGGGGCTTACGTTATAGCCGAGCTTTTCAAACATATACGCCGCAAAATGAGCCGTTTTAAGCGCCTGCGCGGTGGTGTGGGGAGCGTAGAAAAGTCCCTTATACATATTCTTGTTCTGACCGATCGTCGCGCCAACCTCAAGGCCGCAGCCGACCGAGGTAAGTCTGTACGACGCAAGCTCGACCGCGCGCGCAGTACCCGCGATATATCCGCCTGTTTCAGCCATACCGCCGCCTGGGTTCTTTATAAGCGAGCCGATGACCATATCCGCTCCAAGCGCCGAGGGCTCGAGCCCCTCCGTAAATTCGCCGTAGCAGTTGTCTACGAGAACGTAGGTCTCGGGAGAAATCGACTTTACAAGCTTCACAAGCTCTCCGATCTCGGCAACGGTCAGAGTTCTTCTGTTAAGATATCCCTTGGAGCGCTGAACGAAAACCGCCTTTACAGGCTTACCGTTTGCAATTTCCTTGCGAAGAACGCCCTCTATCGCATCAAAGTCAAGTGTTTCATTATTTACAAGCTCGATCTGCTTATATCTTACGCCGAAATCCGCAAGCGAGCCGTTGCCCGCCTCACCCGAAATACCGATAACCTCTTCAAGCGTATCGTAGGGCTTACCCGCAACCGAGCATAACAGATCGCCCGGGCGAAGCACGCCGAAAAGACCGATTGTGAGCGCCTGCGTGCCATTTACAATGCTATGACGGACGAACGCCGCCTCACAGCCGAAAACGTCCGCCCAGATAACGTCAAGCGTATCACGTCCGCGATCGTCGTAGCCGTAGCCGCTCGTGGAATCGAACATAGCCGTCGAAACTCTGTGCTCGGCGAAAATGTCCATTATCTTCTGTGTATTTGCAAAGGATACCTCGTCAATTTTGCGAAAAGTATCAGCAAGCGCGATCTCGGCTTCACGCGCAAGATTTAAAACTCTTTCTGAAAACTGCATTTTTCTACTCCGATTAATATTCTGTTACGAACGCGATAGCAAGATCAATGCAAGCCTCAACGTCGGATACATCGATCATTTCAACGCCCGAATGAATGTATCTCGTAGGAATGGAGATAGCGCCTGCCTTAACGCCACCGCGTGTCATCTGCATAGAATTCGTGTCAGTGCCGCCGAACTGAAGAATTTCGTACTGATACTTGATATCGTGCGCCTTTGCAACCTCTGTGAGCTTTTCAACAATACCTCTGTCGCAAAGAACGGATGCGTCCTTGAGCTTGATTGCCGCGCCGCCGCCAACCGAGCATTCCATAGGCTTTGCGCCCGGGACGTCACCCGTGCCCGTTACGTCAAAAGCGATGCCGCAATCGGGGTCAATAGCGAACGAAGCGGGCTTGGAGCCGCGAGTGCCGACCTCCTCCTGAACCGCGAAGCAGTAGTAAATATCGTTGTCGATCTCTACGTCCTTGAGCTTTTCAGCCATTTTGATCATAACAGCGCAACCGATTCTGTCGTCCATAGGTCTGCCGCAAAGCTTCTTACCAACCTTATGCACGTTCGCCTCGCATACGAAGAAATCACCGATCTTAACCTTTTTCTCGGCTTCCTTCTTATCCTTTGCGCCGATGTCAATATAAACGTTATCCCACTTGATATCAGCGGGAGCCGTTCCCGCGTTGGGAACGAGGACGCCGCGAACACCGTTCTCGGAGATAACGTACGAGAAGCTTGCGGAAATAAAGTTGATGCCACCGATAGGCGCGATTCTCAAAAATCCGCGGTCGTCGATATGAGTTACCATAAAGCCGATCTCGTCCATATGAGCGCAAAGCATAATTTTCTTTGCGTTCTCACTCTTACCCTTCTTGAACGCGATAAGGTTGCCCATAGGATCCTCCCACGCCTTGTCGGTCAAGGGAGCGATATACGTGAGAATTTTATTTGCAATAGATTTTTCTCTGCCCGAAACACCCGCAGTTGTATTGAGATTTTTTATAAGATTATACATTTTTATGTCCTCCGTATTTTGTCAAAGCTTTGCGTCGCGAATGAGTGTGAAAAGAAGCTTCTTTATATGGTCATAGTCCTCGATATCTACTACACAGGACTGACTGTGCAGGTATCTTGTAGGAGCGGAGATCGCAAGAGTTTTTACACCCTTACCCGCTTTGTGAATATGTCCCGCGTCATTACCGCCCGAAACGTATCTCTTTATCTGAGCGGGAATTTCACAGGTCGCCGCGTAGTCTATTACGCTCTGAACGAATTTAGCATCGTAGATCGTGCTTCTGTCCATAAGGGAGACAGCCCCGCCGTCGCCCTGCTTTGCAACGTTGCTCGCCTCGCCAACGCCCGCAATATCTGCAACCGCAGTTGTTTCGATTACGACCGCAACGTCGGGCTCGATAGTCTGCGCCGCAACCTGCGCACCCGAGATGCCGATCTCCTCGCCACAGGTAAACGCGAAATAAACGTCGTAAGGAATATCGCACTTCGCCGCCTTAAGCTCGCGCATAACCTCAATAAGCACCGCGCAGCCCATTCTGTCGTCAAGCGCCTTGCACTTCATCTTACGGCCGTCCTTGCCGAATCTTACGAAATCAGAATCAAACACACCGACGTCGCCTATACCAACGTGCTTTTCGGCTTCTTCCTTGCTCGTCGCGCCGATGTCGATATACATATTCTTAATAGGAGTAACCTTTGTTCTCTCCTCCGCCGTCTGCATATGAATAGCCTTGGATGCGATAACGCCCTTGTATCTCCTGTCCTCGTCGCCGAGAACTATAGCTCGTCCGCAAAGCACGCGAGGGTCGATGCCGCCGACCGTAGAGAACTTTATATAACCCTCGTCGGTGATCTCGTTTATCATAACGCCGACCTCATCCATATGCGCGGAAAGCATAAGCTTTCTGGGATCGGCTTCATTATAACCCGCACCGAAACCACAGATCTTTGCGGTCACGTTGCCGTTTCTGTCCTTGTAGTAAGCGTCGCAGTCGTCCTGTATCTGCGATATGATAAGCTCTGCAACCCTTGCCTCACAACCCGAAGGCCCGAATTCAAGAGAGAGCTTTTCTACAAGCTGGAGTCCTGTATATTTTGTCATCTTGAATACACCTCCGCAATTTTCTTGGATTTAATAAATTCGCAAACGAAGTCTGCAACAGTCTGGCAGTCCTCGATAGCAAGCAGCTCGTTTGCCGAGTGCATGCTCTTAATGGGAAGGCTCGCGAGCACCGTGGGGATACCGTTTCGCACGGTGGGAATTCTGTTCGCGTTAGTTCCCGTGGAATTAGGCTCTGCCTGAACTGTATATTTAAGTCCCTTATCCTTACAGATGTCAATACACATTTTAGTAAGACCTCTGTTAGTAACCGCAGACATGGAAAGCGCAACACCGCTTCCGCACTCGCCGCGCTTTCTGCCCTCCATATCGGGAGTGTAAGCGTGTGTTACGTCGATTACGAGCGCGTAATCGGGATCAATAGAATACGCCGCGGTAAAGCCTGCAAGACCGATCTCCTCGCGAGTTGAGAAAACGAAATAAACGTCGCCCGCAAGCTCGGACGCGTCAGCCTTGTCAATACCTGCGATAGCGCAAACGCCGCAAGCCTTATCGTCGAACGCCTTGCCCGCGATTCTCTCGTTGAGAAGCTCGGTATATACGGGACGGTAGCCAACAGGCGTACCGAGGGAAACTATCTCCTCAAGCTCCTCCTTCGTATAGCCCGTATCAATAATAAGCTCGCGGATGGGAGTGAGCTTATCAGCCGCCGAGGGCTTCATAAGATGAGGGGGAGTTGACGCGAAAACGCCGTATATCTCCTCTTTGCCGTAGATCGTAACCTCGCTCGACTGAAGAAGTCTTGCGTCAACGCCGCCAACGGGCTCAACGGAAACAAATCCACCCTCCTTTATCGAGGACACCATCATACCGATCTCGTCGTAATGGCAATCGATCAAAATCTTGGGCGCGCCCTCGCGGCCGCACTTCTTTACGAAAATGTGATTACCGATATTATCGGTATAGCACTCGTCAAACTTATCTCCGATAAGCCCGAACAGCTTATCCGTGCTGTATCTTTCATATCCCGAAATGGACATAAGCGAGCATACCGAAACCAAAAGCTCTTTTATATTCATATTATTTTTCCTTCCCTTTCCTTATTTTTCAAACGATCTTACGATCTCTATAAATCTATCGCCGCGCTCCTCGAAGTTGCGGAACGCGTCAAAGCTCGCGCACGCGGGAGTAAGCACCACGCTGTCGCCCGATTTGGCTACGTCGCGCGCCTTTATTACGGCACTGTAAAAATCCTTCTCGATAAACACCGAAAGCTTATCCTTGTCGTATGTCGGACACGCCAAAATTTCGTCGTATATCTTCTCGGCAGTAGCGCCCGTAAGCACAACTGCGCGAGCATTTTTTGTAAGTGAATCTGCCAAGATATCAAACGGAATATTCTTGTCGTAGCCGCCGCAGATAGCAACTATGCTGCCGCCGATTGCCTTAATGGCAGCCGCCGTTCGCGTCGGGCTCGAATCTATCGAGCTGTTTATGTATCTTACGCCGCAGATTTCCGAAACGAGCTGAATTCTGTGCTTAACGCCCGTAAAGCTCTCGGCAACAGCCTCGATAACGTGTGGCGAGATATATCCCCACGTAAGACCTATCGCGGTCATATAATTTTCCACGTTGTGTCTGCCGATTACCTTTATCTTGGAGGTATCAAGCGCGCGCCACTCGTCCTCGCCGTCCGATACGACGATATATCCGTCGCGCTCGAACACGGCAAGGCTGCCCTTTTTATTCTCGTGAACTATATCGTCATAGCTTGATCTGCTTCCCGAAAAATAAATAACGGGGCAATCAACGTTCTCTGCAATTTGGCGAGTTATCTTGTTATCGGCGTTGAGCACGATCGCCTCGCAGCCGCCGTTGTTGAATATCTTACACTTCGCGTCGATATATTCCTGCATATCGGTATGCCAATCAAGATGATTGGGCGAAATATTGGTTATCGCCGCGCGCGTGGGCGATTTCTTTCCCGTCATAAGCTGAAAGCTCGAAAGCTCAAGCACGGCAACGTCATTCTCTGTCATAGCGTCAAGCTCGGGCAGGAGCGAATGTCCTATGTTTCCGCCAACGAAGGCGCGGTAGCCCTCCCTCTCAAGCTGATTTTTGAAAAGCAGATGAGTGATCGTCGTCGTAGTCGTCTTTCCGTCCGAGCCCGTGATTGCAAATATCTTGCAAGGTGCTGTATCCATGAGCACCTCGATCTCGCTTGAAAGCGTTGCTCCGTTGTCACAAGCCGCAGCTATCTCGGGCAGATCGGGACGTATTCCCGGAGAGCGGAAAACGTAATCTCCCGCAAGTCCGCAAAGATAACCCTCGCCAAGAATGAACTTGACGCCTCTGCCACGGTAACGAATAGCCGACTCCTGTGTTTCAAGCGTTTTATTTTTATCTCTAACGGTTATATTCGCGCCGACGGACAAAAGAATATCGCAAAGCGGCATAGTCGAGCGCCCGAAACCGAGCAGCTGACAATCCGCACCTCTGTATTTATCAAATTTACTGTAAAAGCTCATATACAATCCCTCACGTAAATTAACGATGCACCTATATATTATATAATATTTATTTATACCTTTCAATAGTATTATAAAAAGTTTTCATTTTTTTACAAAAAAATTTGCAAAAATCCAAGAAAACCCCTTTTCAAATGACAATTTTTTTGTTATACTTATAATAAGAAACTATGTGTATTGGACAAAGACTTGTCCAAATCTTCAGATAAATTTTTGAAAGTGAGAAAATTATGGCAGAGGAAAAGAAGCAAAGCAAGGCAAAGAGCTCGCCGTCACAATACGACGACAGAAGTATTCGCGCGCTCAAGGGCGCTGACAGAGTAAGAAAAAGACCTGCGGTTATTTTCGGCTCCGACGGACTTGAGGGCTGCGAGCATTCTTATTTCGAGATTCTTTCAAACTCGGTCGACGAGGCGAGAGAGGGCCACGGCAGTGAGATCATCACTACTCTTTACCTTGATAAAAGTATAAAGGTTGACGACCACGGACGAGGCGTTCCTCTCGGATACAACGAAAAGGAG
>CAZMKU010000076.1:0-8860 GCA_964567085.1 uncultured Clostridium sp. | reverse complement strand
CAGTCGTTCTCGACCCCATCTTCAAGAAGGTTGGTCTTTCGGGCAAATCCGTTATTCCCTTCGTTATCGGTACGGGCTGCGCTATTCCCGGCATTATGGCTTGCCGTACAATCAGAAACGAGCGTGAGCGCAGAGCTACCGCAATGCTCACACCCTTTATGCCCTGCGGCGCAAAGCTTCCCGTTATCGCCCTCTTTGCAGGCGCGTTCTTCGACGACGCATCCTGGGTCGGCACGCTTATGTATTTCGTAGGTATCGCGCTTATTCTTCTTTGCGCGCTTCTTATAAACAAGCTCACAGGCCACAAAAGCAGAAAGTCCTTCTTTATTATGGAGCTTCCCGAGTACAAGGCTCCCAGCTTCAAGAAGGCGGCGCTCTCCATGTGTCAGCGCGGCTGGGCTTACATAGTTAAGGCGGGTACGATCATTCTCGTTTGTAACTTCATAGTTCAGCTTATGCAGTCGTTCAGCTGGAGCCTCACTCCCGTTGAGGATGCAAGCCAGTCCATTCTCGCAACGGTTGCAACTCCCTTTGCTTACATATTCGCTCCCATCGTCGGCGTTGTTGCTTGGCAGCTCGCCGCGGCGGCTATCACGGGCTTTATCGCAAAGGAAAACGTAGTCGGCACTCTCGCGGTTTGCTTCGTAGGTCTTGAAAATCTCATCGACGCCGAGGAGCTTGCTCTTATGGAGGGCGCAGGCGCTGAGGTTGCGGGAATCCTCGCTATCACAAAGGTTGCCGCACTCGCTTACCTTATGTTCAATCTCTTTACACCTCCCTGCTTCGCGGCTATCGGCGCTATGAACTCCGAGATCAAGTCGAAAAAGTGGCTCTGGGCAGGTATCGGTCTTCAGTTCGCGGTTGGTTATTCTCTCGGCTTCCTCGTTTACTTCTTCGGTACACTCTTTACGGGCGCTAAATTCGGTTCCTTGTGGATGAATATCGTAGGCTGGGCTGTTATAGCAGTTATTGCCGTTATTCTCACGGTGCTTATTATAAGAAAGAACAAGCAGCTGAAGGCAGAATACGCGCTCAAGGCATAAACATAAAAAAGGAGGGCTCTATGGAACCCATTGAAATTATCGCCATAATTGCCATAGTCCTTATCGTTGGCGGCGCTATCGCTTACATTGTAAAGCAAAAGAAGGCGGGCGCGAAATGCGTCGGCTGCCCCCACTCCAAGGAGTGCGGTGACAAGTGCAGCTGCAATAAAAAATAAATGCAAAATACACCCGCCGACATCGGCGGGTGTAAAATTTTATTTAAGCTATTAGCCCCAACGGGTTTCCGTATAATAGGTATAAAGCTCGGCAATTTCCGTATCGTCCAAAATTCCGTTTTCGTAAGCTTGCTTCAAGCCGTAAAACTCACCGTCACAGTAGACCAACATAGTATTGGGGCTTCCGAACATAAACGTATATCCTCCAACCTCAACCTCAGTTTCAACACTTAGTTCAGCACCCGAGTGATCCCAGATCATACAACAGTAAGCGTCATCAAATATGCCGTAACAAACCACCCAAACGTATTCGGGGGTATAACCGTCCTTTACATATTCCTCCCCGTATACTCTCGTCAAAACTGCAATTTGAATCTCTCGTTTAATTTCTGCGGGCATTTCAAGAGATTCCTCGTCAAACGGGCAAGGCGTAATAGGTAGAGTTTCTATCTCCTTATCGTCGATTATTTCCTCGGTAGGCTCTTCGGTAGGCTCTTCGGTAATATCTTCGGTAAGCTTCTCCGTAGGAGTTTTAGTTATATTTTCCGTATTTTGTACATCCGAAGTTTGATCATTCTCATCTGTAGCTTCAGTATCGCACGAAACGAGAGCTCCACCAAAGCAAACCAATAACGAAACCGCAATTATGTAAGAAAAAAGTTTAATTTGTTTTTTCATAAAATTCCTCCTGAAAACAGCACTAATTTGATGTTTTTAATCGAAACAAGCTTGGACCACATTATTTTTTTGCCCGCAAGCAAATCAAATTCCGATGCGCAAGGCAGATACAATATAAATCAATATAATCGAAAGCATTTTCATATGATTTACCTCCCGGACTTATCCAACATTGTCAAAATTTTATCTTTCTATTCCAATTATATCATAAAATATACAATTTGTCAATCGTCTCTACAGCATTTTTTGCTTATAACGGTTTTATAAATTCCAACAAAAAAGCATCTTAAATTCTTGTTTTTTCGTGTGAAATTTTGATATTTGGTGTGTTGACTTTTAAGACTCCTTGTGATATAATATTTTTAACAAATTATGCCGCTTTTGGCGGCGGAACGGAGCAAAAAATGGCCTTTTACTACGACAGTCCTTCACACACGTTCAGTGAATATCTGCTCGTGCCCGGTTATTCAGGCGCGGAGTGTATTCCCTCAAAGGTATCTCTCAAGACGCCTCTCGTTAAATTCAAAAAGGGTGAAGAGCCCGCAATAACTATGTCAGTTCCGCTTATTTCCGCAATTATGCAATCCGTATCCAACGATACTATGGCTATTGCTCTTGCGAAAGAAGGCGGTGTTTCGTTTATTTACGGCTCACAGACTATCGAGCAGCAGGCGGCTATGGTCCGCAGAGTTAAGGATCACAAGGCAGGCTTCGTTACCTCCGACTCCAACATCAAGCCCGACGCGACGCTCCGCGACGTGATCATGCTCAAGGAAAAGAACGGACACTCCACGATAGCGGTTACCGACGACGGCACGTGCCACGGCAAGCTTGTCGGTATCGTCACCTCGCGCGATTACAGAGTTACGAGAATGAGCGGCGACGAGCTCGTTTCCTCGTTTATGACCCCCCTCGAAAAGCTTATTTATGCCGAGGAAGGCACCACGCTCGCAGAATGCAACGACATCATCTGGGATCACAAGCTCAATTCCCTTCCAATAATCGACAAGGACGGCAGACTCGTTTCCTTCGTATTCAGAAAGGACTACGAGCAGCACAAGAAGAATCCCGACGAGCTTCTCGACTCACATAAGAGATATATCGTAGGCGCAGGTATCAATACTCGCGACTATGCCGAGCGAGTTCCCGCGCTCGTTGAAGCGGGCGTTGACGTGCTCTGCATCGACTCCTCCGAGGGCTTCTCGGAATGGCAGGCTCGCACGATCAAGTGGATCCGCGACAATTACGGCGACAGCGTAAAGGTTGGCGCAGGTAACGTGGTTGACGAAGAAGGCTTTAACTTCCTCGCTGACGCGGGAGCGGACTTTATCAAGATCGGTATCGGCGGCGGCTCTATTTGTATCACAAGAGAGACGAAGGGTATCGGTCGCGGACAGGCTACCGCGGTAATTGAGGTTGCCAAGGCTCGTGACGAATATTACAAAAAGCACGGTGTATATATCCCGATCTGCTCCGACGGCGGTATAGTTCACGACTATCATATCACGCTCGCGCTCGCTATGGGCGCAGACTTCTGTATGCTGGGCCGTTACTTCGCCCGCTTCGACGAATCCCCCACGAACAAGATCCTCGTAAACGGCAGTTATATGAAGGAATATTGGGGTGAGGGCAGCGCCAGAGCCAGAAACTGGCAGAGATACGATATGGGCGGCGCGCAGAAGCTTTCCTTCGTTGAAGGCGTTGACAGCTACGTTCCCTATGCGGGCTCTCTCCACGACAACCTCTCGGTAACGCTCGCAAAGATCCGCTCTACAATGTGCAACTGCGGAGCGCTCTCAATTCCCGAGCTCCAGCAAAAGGCGAAGCTCACGCTTGTAAGCTCCGTTTCCATCGTTGAAGGCGGCGCTCACGACGTTGTGGTTAAAAATAATAATACTTGATAAAAACCCCGTTAACATGCTAAAAAGGCGCTTATGGCAAAAACCGTAAGCGCCTTTTTTACTGCCCATAAAACAAATTTAATTTGTTTTTGTCTCTTTAGAAATTTCAATTTCGCCCTCGCTTTTTTCGAAGGCTTTAATTTCCTGTCTTATTAAATACAGTATTTCTCCGTTTGCCGAACGACCGTAATACTTCGATATATAGTGAAGCTTATAATGAAGCTCGGGATCAATTTCAATTCCAAGATGCTTATTATTTTTGTTTCTCATAAAAAATCTCCTTAAAAAATCTTAATATAAGTATATTTTAAGATTATTTTATGGTATAATGTTGTTAGTATACTTAATTTAAGTACACCAAATATTTAATAGGAGATATTTATGAAAATTGCAGTTGTTGGTTCGAGAAATATCGTTATACACGATATAAGTATGTATATTTCAAAGGAAGATGAGATTGTTTCCGGCGGCGCAGTCGGCGTCGATTCTTGCGCGGCAGAATACGCGACAAAAAACGGATTAAAGCTTACTGTCTTTCTTCCTCAATATGAACGGTACGGTCGCGCCGCGCCTATTATAAGAAATCAAAAAATAGTAAACTACGCGGATAAAATCCTGGCTTTTTGGGACGGAAAGTCAAAAGGGACGTTATATGTTATAAAATACGCCCAAAAAACAGGAAAACCGTGCGACATTATTCTTTGTAAGTAACTCGTTACGTCTATATTCAGTCAACGCTTATATTATCTCAAAAAAATACGCAAAAGCTTTTCATAGAATTTACTCTTATACGGCTGATAACGCATAGGCAGATCCAGCCACGTCTTTTTATCCACTATGGATTTGTAATGAGAAAAAGCATCAAAGCCCGCTTTGCCGTGATAGCTGCCCATTCCGCTCTCACCAACACCGCCAAAGCCCATCTCGCTCGTCGCAAGATGAATTATAACGTCGTTGATACAGCCGCCGCCATAAGAAAGCTCGGCCGTAACGCGCCTCATATGCTTTTTATTACTCGTAAAGAGATAAAGCGCGAGCGGCTTATCCTTGACTTTCAGCTCATCAACCACCGCGTCGAAGTCATCAAAAGCAATGATAGGCATAATAGGGCCGAATATCTCCTCGCCCATGACCGCGTCGTCGTACGTAACGTCGTCCATTACCGTGGGCGCGATCCTGCAAGTATCAAGGCTTGTGTTGCCGCCCCAGATGACCTTGTCCTTGTTTATAAGTCCGCAAAGGCGGTCAAAGTGCTTTTTATTTATTATCTTGCCGTAATTTTCATTCTCGAGAGGAGCCTCTCCGAACTGCTTCTTTATTTCAGAAATAACCGCGGCAAGAAATTCGTCCTTTACCGAACGCTCGCAGAGAATATAGTCGGGAGCTACACAGGTCTGTCCGCAGTTCAAGTATTTACCGAACACGATACGCTTTGCCGCAAGCTTGATATTTGCGGTTGCATCAACGATGCAAGGGCTCTTTCCGCCAAGCTCAAGCACGGCGGGTGTCAAATGCTCGGCAGTATGGCGAAGCACCTCGCGGCCGACCGTCTGACTTCCCGTAAAGAACACGAGATCGAACTTCTCGTCAAGCAGCGCGGAATTTTCCTCCCTGCCGCCCGTAACCACCGCAACGTATTGCGGGTCAAAGCACTCGCAAATTATTTTTCGGACTATCTCGCTCGTCGCGGGCGAATACGCGCTCGGCTTTACGATGGCGGTATTTCCCGCGGCGATCGCATCCGTCAAGGGCTCGATCGTCAAAAGGAAGGGATAATTCCACGGGCTCATTATCAGCGTATTTCCGTAAGGTATAGGCTGCTTATAGCTGCGCGAATGAAACTGCGCTAAGGGTGTGCGAGCTCTCTTTCTCCTTGCAAATCTTTTCGTATGCTTGATCATATATGAGATCTCGGTCAGCACGAGCCCCGACTCACACATAAAGCCCTCGTAATGACTTTTACCAAGGTCGCTTGTGAGCGCACCGTTTATTTCATTCTGATATTTCTTGACAGCGGCATATAGCTTTTTTAGTTGCTCGACACGGAATTTTATCGGCAACGTTGCGCCGCTTCTGTAATACTCGCGCTGACGCTCAAGCAAGCTATGTATTTCGTGACTTGTCATTTCATCTTACTCCAATTATATTTTTTACATTCAAACAAGCATGAACACGGGACAGGCGATATAGCCCATCCCGTTATTCTGCCTACCTGAATTCTGAGGCATATCTATTTTTGATTCTGCTGATATCAAAGGAAAAAATCCGTTACAAGCATTATGCAAAAGCCTATAAGCAAGGCGTACGTCGCGCCTCGCTCGTGTCCGTGCGAGTGAGTCTCGGGGATCATCTCGTCGCTTATAACGTAAAGCATCGTACCGCCCGCAAACGCCAGAGCGAATGGCAGGATCGCGGTCGAAATGCTGACCGCAAAGTAGCCGATAAAGGTACCTACGACCTCAATCAAACCCGTCGCAAACGCGCAAAGCAAGGTCTTTTTCGGTGTCACCCCCGCAGCGAGCATGGGAGCGATAATAACCATACCCTCGGGGATATTCTGGAGCGCGATACCGCCCGCGATTATGAACGCCTGCGTGTTATCTCCCGAGCCGAAGCCAACACCCGCCGCTATTCCCTCGGGGAGATTGTGGATAGCGATTGCTAAAACGAAAAGCAGAACCTTTGAAAGATTTGTATTTGTGTGCGGCTCGGCGTCCGAGCCCACGAATTTATGAAGATGCGGTACAAGCTTATCAAGCAGGTTAAGACAAAGCGCGCCCGCGAACACACCGATAACAGTGACAAGAATTCCGAATTTTCCGCCGTAATCAAGAGACGGCAGAATAAGTCCTATTATCGCGGCGGCAAGCATGACGCCCGCGGCAAAGGACAAAATAATGTCCGAAAATCTATGTGATATTTTCTTGAACATAAAGCCTATGATCGCGCCGATGACAGTCGCGCCACCAACGCCCAGTGCAGTAACTAATACAGTAAGTATTCCGTTCGGCATAATTCCTCCTTCCGTAGTGTTACTAACAGTATATTATACTTTTTTTGAAATCGACACTACTCGACCGAATTTGTTTTATTTGTACAGTTTTATTATACAACAGCCCGCCAATTTTATCAAGAGCAAAGGAGCAAAAAAGCGCAAAGAATTATTGACAAAGAAATTATCGTATGTTATAATTATAATGTATAATTATGTACTCTTTCGGAGGAATACAGTATGCTTTTCAAAAATTCGGAAAATTACGCTTCGGGCAACAAGTGCTGTGGGGATTTTGTCCTTGATGGCGGCAAGCCTGTCTCTGCTTCTGATTCTTGCGGCATACCTGCCCCCATTTACAATAACTGTCTTATTTTACCCGGCTTTTGCGACGTGCACGTGCATTTTCGTGAGCCGGGCTATCTCTATAAAGAGGATATAGGCACGGGCTCACGCGCGGCGGCTCGCGGCGGCTACACCGACGTTCTCACAATGCCGAACTTAAACCCCGTTCCAGACAATTACGAAAATTTAAAGGTGCAGCTCGACGCGATAGCCGAAAAAGCGGTCATCGGCGTTCACCCCTACGGCTCGATAACGGTTGAACAGAAGGGCGAGAAATTAGCCGCGCTTAACGAGATGGCTCGCGACGCTATCGCCTTTTCCGACGACGGACGAGGAGTGCAGTCAGCCGCACTTATGGAAGAAGCTATGATAGAGGCAAAGCGCCTAGGCAAAATAATCGTTGCGCACTGCGAGGATAATTCCCTGCTCCGCGGCGGCTACATTCACGACGGCGAGTATGCAAAGGCGCACGGACACCGCGGCATCTGCTCCGAAAGCGAATGGGGGCCTATCGCGCGAGATATCGCTCTCGCGGAAAAGATCGGCTGCGCATACCACGTATGCCACATTTCCACCAAGGAATCGGTTGATATAATAAGGCGCGCCAAGGCTCGCGGCGTTGATATTACCTGCGAGACCGCTCCGCACTACCTTGTGCTGGATGATAGTCAGCTTCAGGAGCACGGACGATTTAAAATGAATCCTCCTATCCGCGACAAATCCGACCGCGATGCGCTCATTGAAGGCGTTCTCGACGGCACGATAGATATGATCGCGACCGACCACGCGCCCCACTCAGCAGAGGAAAAATCCAAAGGTCTTGAGGGCAGCAATATGGGTGTAGTTGGAATTGAAACCGCGTTCCCTGTAATGTACACTCACTTCGTAAAGAACGGTAAAATGACGCTTGAGCATCTGCTTGACTTGCTTGTGTACAACCCCAGACGCCGCTTCGGACTTGATATAAACGGCTTCTCTGTATGGAACATAGACGAGGAATACACGATCAACCCCGACGACTTCGTATCAAAGGGCAAAAGCACGCCGTTTGAGGGCGAGACGGTTTACGGAAAATGTCTTGTTACGGTTTGTGGCGGCAAGATAGTATGGAAGGACTAAATATGAAAGACGTAAGATTAAAAATAGAATCAAATATTTGTATCGCGCCCACCGTTTATAAAATGGTACTGCGCGGCGACACAACAGACATCACCGCTCCAGGTCAGTTTGTAAACTTCAAGCTCGACGGCCTCTACCTGCGCCGTCCCATCTCGGTTTGCGACTATACAGCCGACGCGCTTACGGTTATCTACAAGGTCGTAGGCAAGGGCACGGAGCAAATGTCAAAAATGCAAACGGGCGAGGAAATCCTCACACTCACAGGCCTTGGCAACGGCTACGACACGGCAAAATCGGGCAGCTCTCCCCTGCTTCTCGGCGGCGGCGTTGGTATTCCCCCTATGTATAATCTCGCAAAGAAGCTTATCGCGGAGGGTAAAAAGCCCGCGGTCATTCTCGGCTTTAACAAGGCGGAGGAAATATTCTACGAGGACGAATTCAAGGCTCTTGGTTGCGACGTTTACGTTTGCACTGCCGACGGAAGCTACGGAATCCGCGGCTTCGTTACTACCGCTATGGAAAATCTTGATTACACATACTTCTACACCTGCGGTCCGCTTCCTATGTTCAAGGCTATAAACAAGGTAGCAAAGACGAGCGGTCAGC
>CAZMKU010000075.1:0-9007 GCA_964567085.1 uncultured Clostridium sp. | reverse complement strand
GCCTGACTTGAGCGCGTCAAGGTTTTCCGCCTTGAGCTCAGCCTTGGGAACACCGCCGTTATATTTAAGCGCGCGAACGGTTGCAACGATAACAACGCAAGAGGGCTTAAGTCCAGCCATTCTGCACTTGATATCAAGGAACTTTTCAGCGCCGAGGTCAGCTCCGAAGCCCGCTTCTGTGATCGCGTAGTCGGAAAGCTTTAAAGCAAGCTTTGTTGCGCGAACACTGTTACATCCGTGTGCAATATTGGCAAACGGGCCGCCGTGGATAATGGCGGGTGTGTTTTCAAGCGTCTGAACGAGATTGGGCTTGATAGCGTCCTTAAGAAGAACCGTCATCGCGCCGTCGGCGTGAAGATCACGGCAGTAAACGGGAGCGCCGTCGTATTTATATGCAACGAGAATATTGCCAAGTCGTCTCTTGAGGTCGTGAATATCATCAGCGAGGCAGAGAATAGCCATAACCTCGGATGCAACCGTAATGGAGAAGTGATCCTCGCGAGGCACGCCATCAGCCTTGCCGCCAAGACCTACGGTTATATTGCGAAGCGCGCGATCGTTCGTATCGGTAACTCTTGCAAAGAGAATTCTGCGGGGGTCTATGCAAAGCTCGTTGCCTTGCTGAAGATGGTTGTCGATCATAGCGCAAAGAAGGTTATTCGCCGCGGTAATAGCATGGAAATCGCCTGTGAAGTGGAGGTTGATATCCTCCATTGGAACTACCTGCGCGTAGCCGCCACCCGCAGCACCGCCCTTAACGCCGAAGACGGGGCCGAGCGAGGGCTCACGGAGAGCGATCACGGTTTTCTTGCCAAGCTTGTGCATAGCCATACCGAGACCGATAGTGGTCGTAGTCTTGCCTTCGCCTGCGGGTGTGGGATTTATTGCCGTTACAAGAATAAGCTTACCGTCGGGATTACTTTCCACGCGTGCCGCAAGCTCATCGGTAAGCTTTGCCTTATACTTACCGTAAAATTCGAGCTCGTCCTCGCAGATACCGAGAGCTGCCGCAGCATCCTTTATATGAATCATTTTTGCTTCCTGAGCAATAACAATATCGCTTTTCATATGAAAACTCCTTGTAAATCAAATATACTCAGACATAGCCTCGATTGCGGATACGAACCTCGGATCGCTCTTTATAGGCGACCATATTCTATTCGAAAATCTGCCGCGCAAAAGCTTCGAGCAAAGTGTTATCTCGGGCGAGTCTGCCTTTACGTTCCTTTCGTATTCGATCTTATTAAGAAGAATGGAGGAGTAGATGGCGCTATCGGGACGGGTATCAAACTTGATTGCGTGCTCCGACATTTTTTCAATACAGTCAAGAGCAGAGGCTGAATTTCCGTCAAGCAGGTAGAGCATAGCGAGCTGACGGTAGGAATTCGCGAGTCTGTCGTGATAATAGAGACAGTCGTCCTCAAATATCACGTCGAAAAGGTCAATTCCTTTTTCCATAACCCTGATCTTTTCCTTCAAGGAATAATTATCGCCCGAAATGTCGGGAACGCAAGCGATATTATACATATGCCACCACATATTGTCGGCAAATTCCATAATATTCGTCTGGGCCTGCTTGAATGCGATCTCGCCCGTGAGGACGGTCGCCTTTACGATCTCCTTACTGTAGCTCATGCTGTGGAGTCTGTCTGCGATCTCAAGCGCCAATTTATCATTCCCGAGCTGATGTGAATAAATGTCGCAAAGCGTCTTCTTGGTCTCGTCGCGAAGCTCGTCGTCCGTGCAATCCTCAAGAATGTGATTGCAAAGAGAAACCACCTCGATAAGCTCGCTCTTCTTGGGCTTGCCCTGCGCGTTAATTTCGGATATTACCTTTGCAAGCTCAAGCTGAATTTCAAAGGAGGAGGGAATTTCCGCATAAGCCTCTCTCAAAACCGACAGAGCCTCGATAAGCTCGTCTCGCTCGATATGGAAGTATGCCTTCTCCATATAATCCTTTATTTTAGCCTCCTTCTGAAGACTGTCATAGCAGAGAAGCTCGTCCATAGATGCGCCGAAGAAATCAGCGATCTGAGGAAGCGTTTCAATATCGGGATAGCAAATCTCGGACTCCCAACGGGAAACCGCCTGGGGAGTTACACCAAGCGCCTGCGCGAGCTTGTCCTGCGTTACGTCATTTTTCTTTCGGAGTAAACGGATCTTCTTGCCTATCTTAAGTTCTGTCATATATATTCTTCCTTTCATTCGGGAAAATTTCAGTTTGGTACGACAAACAAACTTTATCTCTATTTTATTATAATACATTTCTTCAGTAAAGTCAATAATCAATTACAAAAAATAAACATAATGTTTATAGAAAAAATTTAAAAATCCTCTTTACTTTAACTCAACAATATGTTAGAATATAAGTTGCGACAAAAACCTTGCTAAAAGGAGATCAAACAAATGAAAAAGCACGACGAAAACATCGAATATCTTTTTAAATGCATTGTAGAGATTGATAATACCGAGGATTGTAAGCATTTTCTCGAGGACCTCTGTACAATGAGCGAGCTATCTGAAATGTCAAGAAGAATAAAGGCTGCAAGAATGCTCCGCGAGGGCAGCGTTTATTCCGATATCGCCGCGCAGACGGGTCTCAGCACCGCAACCATCAGTCGTGTTAACCGTTGTCTCAAATACGGAAACGACGGCTACAAGAACGTATTGGACAAAGTCGAAGAGGCAGAAGGAAATATAAGATAATATGTATTCGGGATACAGCTCTATTTCAGATATATACGATAAAATTAACGCCGAGGTTGATTATAAGGCTTGGGCGGATTATTTCGAGACGTGCTTTTTAAAGTATCTTTGCAAAAAACCCGAGCTTATACTTGACCTCGCTTGCGGAACGGGCAGTATGACCCTTGAGCTTGCGGGACGCGGATACGATATGATAGGCGCGGACGGAAGCGAGGCCATGCTCTCCGTGGCGATGGATAACGCCTATGATAGAAATATATCGGGTGTTCTCTTTATTCGTCAGGATATGCGAAATTTTGAGCTTTACGGCACGGTCGGAGCAATTACGTCCTGCCTTGACAGTATAAATTATCTCACGACCGATGAGGATATCGTAAAATGCTTCAGGTGTGTTCACAACTATCTTGACCCTGACGGACTTTTTCTTTTTGATATAAATACGCCCTACAAATTCGAAAAAATCTACGCGGATAACTCTTATATCCACGAGATCATTGATGAGGAGGCGGATCTGACCCGTTATTGCGGCTGGCAGAATGATTATAATCAGGAAACGGGGCTCTGCACGTTCTTCTTATCCGTATTTACGGAAAATCCCGACGGCAGCTATTCGCGCGAAGACGAGGTTCAGACCGAGAGATGCTATACTCTCGATGCGATAAAGAAGCACCTTACCGCTTGCGGCTTTAAGCTTGAGGGCGTCTTTGCGGATTTCAACTTCAGCGAGCCTGACGAAGCGACGGAAAGATGGCATATCGTCGCGAGAGCAAAGAAATAAACTAATTCTACGAGGAAATTAAAATGGCAAATTCAACGATACTCCGCGGAATGACGTCCGACGGAAGCGCGCGAATTCACATAATAAACTCTACTGAAATCGTAAACACGGCAATAAAGTATCACAATACTATGCCCGTATGCACGGCGGCGCTCGGCAGATTGCTGACGGCGACCTCTATGATGGGCTGTATGCTCGGTGAGAAGACGGACACGATAACCGTAACCATCGGCGGTGACGGCCCCGCGGGAAAGATCATCGCGGTAAGCGACTATATCGGTAACGTGCGCGGCTACATTCAGAATCCCGACGTTGATATTCCCTTGAAATCCAACGGAAAGCTCGACGTGAGCGGAGCGGTCGGAAGGGGATATTTGAATATCGTTCGCGATATGGGCGTTGACGAGCCCTACAACGGCTCTATCGAGCTCGTATCGGGCGAGATAGCAGAGGACGTGGCGGCTTATTACGCGTCGAGCGAGCAGATTCCCACCGTTTGCGCTCTCGGAGTTCTGGTTGACACAGACCTTACCTGCAGGGCGGCGGGCGGAGTTATTATTCAGCTCCTTCCTTTTGCTGACGAGGAAACTATCAACAAGATCGAAAAAAACACGGCGTTTCTTACCAACGTCTCCTCTCTCTTTGAAAAGGGACTTTCTAATGAGGAAATAGCCGCTATCGCCCTTCAGGGAATTGAATACGATCTCTTTGACGAAATTAACGTTGAATACAGATGCACCTGCTCCGAGGAAAGAATGAAGAACGCTCTCCGTTCAATGGGCGAGCGCGATATAATGAAGCTTTTCGACGAGCAGGAGGCGGAGGGAAAGCCCCGCGAGCTTGAGGTTTGTTGCCGCTTCTGTGATTCGAAATTTATATTTACTCCCACCGATCTTTTTTAATTCAGGAGTTTTAGGATGAAAAATATTCTGCTTATTACAACGGGAGGCACCATCGCTTCGCTTGAAGGCGAGCACGGCCTTGTGCCCGCTATGGCGTCCGAGGAGCTGCTTAACCACGTTCCCGAAATAAGAAATATCTGCAAGGTAGCGACAGTTCAGCTTTACAACCTCGACAGTACGAATATGAAGCCTGAATATTGGCTCAATATCGCTACGTATATCAAGGGCGTATACGACGAATACGACGGCTTCGTTATCACACACGGAACCGACACCATGGCGTACGCCTCGTCTATGCTTTACTATCTGATACAGAACAGTCCGAAGCCGATCGTCCTCACGGGCGCGCAAATTCCCATCGAGAAGCGCGACACCGACGCGCGCGAGAACCTGTCCGACGCGTTCATTTACGCGTGTGACGGCAACGCCTGCGGCGTTCACATCGTCTTTGACGGAAAGATAATCGCGGCAACCCGTGCAAAGAAAACTCATTCCAAAAGCTTCAACGCCTTCTCAAGCATCGACTATCCCGATATTGGCTTCGTACGCGAGGGAAGGGTCAGATATTTCATAAAGGAAAATCTTGTGGGGCCCGTAAAATTCTACGATAAGATAGACCCCTCTGTTGCGGTAATCAAGCTTATACCCGGCATGAAGGCTGATATTCTGGATTACGTTGCAAATCACGCCCACGCGGTCATTATAGAAAGCTTTGGCGTCGGCGGTATTCCTTTTTACGAGAATGACGATTTTGTCGAAAAGATAGAAAAGCTTATTGCAAGCGGCGTTCGCATCATTATGACCACGCAGGTCCAGCACGAGGGAAGTGATATGTCGGTGTATCACGTCGGTCTCCGCATCAAGCAAAAATACGAGCTTCCCGAGGCCTACGATATGACGACGGAAACCGTCGTTGCAAAAACGATGTGGGCTCTGCCGCAAACCTCGACCGCGGCTGAGTTTTCGAAGCTGTTCCATACTCCGATTGGAATTGATATTATATAAAGAAACCCCAAGCGGCTTGCCGTGATTTATCCCTCAAGGATATCGCGCCAGGCCGCTTGGGACTTTTTTCATAAAAATATTTTTCTTAATTGCTTTCCTTCCTTTGCCGCCTCAAGAGCTTTTTCAACCAACGAGAAGTCCGCGACCAGCGAGTGCGGTTTATTGACGGGATCGTCCTGAAGCATAGGGACAAAATATATGTTCTTCCGCATAAGAAGCGTGGATATATTCTTCAGATTTGCCGAAATAGCGTCGTTTGATGCTAAAGCAATTAAAAGCGGTCGGTCGCATCTCAGATGCGCCTTGACCGCCATACATACGGGTGTATCTGTTACTCCGTTTGCAATTTTAGCAAGCGTGTTTCCCGTGCAAGGGCATACCACCAAAGCATCCAGGGGCATTTTGGGGCCAAACGGCTCGGCGTCCTTGATCGTATGAATAATATCCTTCTGACATATATCCTTTACCTTTTGTCTGAAATACTCGCAATCGCCAAAACGAGTGTCGGTTGAATATACAACGTCGCTCATTATTGGCATAATATCGTAATTTGCGTCCTTCAGCTTTTGCAAAACCGACATACTGATGCCCATCGTGCAAAAGGAGCCGCACATTGCATAACCAATCATATTTGTCCTCCAAAAATAAATTGATAAATGACCTTACGGCTCAAGCGCCGCAAGGTAATCATTTATCGCTTCAAAAATATATTCTGCGGCGCTGCGGGGCGAATATCTGCCCGGTAGCGACGGCGCGTATATTGTGTTAAAATTCAACTCGCGGGCTTCCTTCGTATCAATTCCGTAAGGATATGACGCAAGCTCGATATAAAGGGGACGGGTGTTCATTTTTTCAATGATCTCTTTTGTAATTATGACGCTTGGAACGGTATTGAATATAACGCCTGATGAGTCGAGCTCACGAGCCATTTCGTCGCAATTACCAACAAGCTTAAAGGCTTTATAGCCGCAGGCGGCGACGTCCACAAGCACCTCGTCGCGCCGCGCAAATACGGTTACGCTCCCGCCCAGAGCTGATATGATTTTCGCTAAATGCGACGCTATCCGACCGAAGCCCAGAATAGCAAAATTCGCAGAAGCTACGGTCGTGTCCGTTTTCTCCATAGCGATCATAAGCGCGCCCTCGGCGGTAGCCATAGCGTTGCTTTGTATCAGGCGCTGATTTTCAAAAATATCAATAGCGGTATGACCGAGGTCTTCAAGCGCGGCGGCATAATTTTGGGGTATGAGCGCGCCGAAAACGATCTTTTTTCCAAATCTCGCAGTATCGGGAAGAACGTCAGCAAGCGGGATCGAAATATCCTGCCTTGCCGTAAAAACCGTGGTTTTGTCTCGGCTTACGGGGACGGGAAGGATAATAATATCGCAACAGGAGAAAAGCTCACCAATATCAAACAGCTCGTCATCCTCAAGTCCTTCGTTGAGAACAAGCCCGAACGTCTTTACTCTGAAGCCCGCGCTCTTCATTTTCCTTGCAAGCAAATAACTTCGATTGTCTCCGCCGATAAATCCAATCGTTCTCCGATTTACGCAAAAGCTCATATTCCGTCGCTCCTAAACTCAAATTATCAAAAGCCCTTCACATTACAAGTATATGCGAAGTAAACTAAATTGACAAGGCTCGACAGAAATATTTGTCGTTATTTTGTAGCTGAATCTATAAATTTGCATAAAATTTGACGTGCAAAAAGCGTAATATTTATTAATAAAATTTCTTGATGTTAACAATATGTTCATACAATAACTTTTTAAGTATGTTATAATTAATTAAATATAAAAATTTAGCGATAAAACCAATTATCAACGGAGGATTATTATGGCTGATCTTAAAATGCTTGCCATCGACCTTGGCGCGTCCAGCGGAAGAGGTATCGTTGGCTCATTCGACGGCGAAAAGCTCACACTCAGAGAAAATCACAGATTTTCAAACGATCCCGTATTCGTAAATGGCAGATTCACATGGGATATTTTGAGAATTTTCTTTGAAATCAAGAACTCTATCACAAAGACCGTGATCGAGGGCGACAACATCACCAGTATGGGTATAGACACATGGGGTGTTGACTACGCGCTTCTTGACAAGCACGGAAAAATGATGGGCAACCCCTATCATTACCGTGACACGAGAACTCAGAACATAACGGATTACGTAAAGCAGTTCGTTTCCCCCGAAGAAATTTATAAAATAACGGGCATTCAGGCGATCGATTTCAACACGCTCAACCAGCTCGCAGCCGACAGACGCGACGATCCCGACTCCTTTGAGAGAGCAGACAAGATGCTCTTTATTCCCGACCTTCTTAACTACTTCCTCACGGGTAAAATGTTTACCGAATATACGGTTGCATCGACGGGTATGATACTTGACGCCGCAAAGAGAGACTTCGCGTTCGAGCTAACGGATAAGATCGGCGCAAAGCGTTCGCTCTTCGCTCCTCTCGTTCAGCCAGGATACAATCTCGGCGGACTTCTCCCCCAGATCAATTCGGAGGTAGGTAAGAACAGCATTAACGTAGTGACCGTTGCTTCTCACGATACCGCGAGCGCAGTTATATCCGTTCCCGCAGATGACGAGGACTTCATTTACATATCCAGCGGCACCTGGTCGCTTATGGGAGCAGAGCTTAAAGCTCCTCTTATCAATGACTCGACAAGACTCGCTAACTACACAAACGAAGGCGGCGCTCTCGGCACTATCAGATTCCTCAAAAACATTATGGGTCTCTGGATCATTCAGGAATCGAGAAGACAGTGGAAGAGAGAGGGCAAGGATTACAGCTTCGCCCAGATGGAAGCATGGGCAAAGGAATCCACACCCTTCGCATCCCTCATTAACCCCGATTATTACACATTCGCAACTCCAGGTAATATGCCCGAAAAGATCCGTGACTACTGCCGCATGACAGGTCAGCACGTTCCCGAAACAGTCGGCGAGGTCGTACGTTGCATTTACGAATCACTCGCTCTCAAATACAGATATACTGTTGAGACCATTGAAAAGCTCAATGGCAAGAAGACTAAGAAGATCAACGTTGTTGGCGGCGGCACAAAGGACGTATTCCTCTCCCAGATGACTGCTGACGCTTGCGGTATTCCCGTATGCGCAGGACCCGAGGAAGCAACATCTATCGGTAACCTTATGATGCAGGCGATCGCCGCAGGTGAGGTTGCAGATCTTGCGCAGGCTCGCGAGGTTGTAAGAAACTCCTTCCAGCTTAAGCATTATGAGCCCACGACTGAACGAGAAGCTTGGGACGCAGCTTACGAAAAGTTCTGCAAATTGCAGTAATCTATCTCACAATAACATAATAAAAATAAAAGCTATTGTCAAAATACGGAGGAATTGAAAATGAAGGAAGCACAGATTGCAGAGTTGAGTGTCATCGGTATGAGAGGCTGTGAGGCGTTTGCCGCGCAGGTCGACAATTACCTCAAGGAATGGCGCAGACATAACAGTGAGGAGACCTACCTTGCTGAGGCGCATTGCCCGAGATTTGGCACCGGTGAGGGTAAGGGACTTATCCACGAATCAATGCGTGGACAGGACGTTTACATTATTTGCGACGTATTTAATTACGGCGTAACCTACAAGATGT
>CAZMKU010000074.1:0-9072 GCA_964567085.1 uncultured Clostridium sp. | reverse complement strand
GCCCATAAGGTGATCGTCAACCGCGTGAGCGAAGTGATACGTGGGAATTCCGTCGGACTTTAAAAGCACGAAGTCCTCGTCGTTCTCGGGAATTTCGAGATTGCCCTTTACAAGGTCGGTGAATTTAACCTTTTTCTCGGGATCGCCGTCAGCTAAGATGCGAAGCACGAAGGGATTGCCTGCTCGAAGGTTAGCTTCAACGTCTTCAATAGTAAATTCTCTTCCGCGGAGCATTTCTTCCTTTTTCTTCTGCGCCTCAGCCGCCCAGTCGGTGTTCTTTATTTCTTCCTTTTTGTTTACTGCCTGCAATTCGTCAAGCTCCTCTGCGGTCGTAAAGCAGGGGTAAGCCTTGCCCTCGCGTACGAGCTGCTTTGCGTACGTTTGGTATATTTCACCGCGCTGGCTCTGCTTGTAAGGGCCGTATGCGCCGTGGTCGCTAATATTTCCGTTCTCATCGAGAATTGCGCCCTCATCGAAGCTGATGCCGTACTTTGCAAGAGTTTTTATAAGACCCTCGGCAGCTCCCGCAACCTCGCGCTTTGCGTCGGTGTCCTCAATTCGAAGATAGAAAACGCCGCCCGACTGATGAGCGAGTCGCTCGCCAACGGTGGAGGGGAAAAGTCCTCCGAAATGAACGAAGCCCGTGGGGGAGGGGGCAAATCTCGTTACCTTCGCGCCCTCGGGAAGATTGCGCGCGGGGTATCTCTCCTCCATATCGGCGGGAGTCGTCTTTATGTTAGGAAAAAGTAATTCTGCAAGATAATTGAAATCCATATCCGTGTCCTTTCGTTTATAAATATTCCACTATGTCAAGCGCGCGCGAAAGCGAGCTTTCTCCGCCGTGACCTGGATAAATTTTGAGATCCTTGTCTTTATTATATTCGCGTAAGCTTTTGAGAGACGAGCGCAGCGTCGCGTAGCTGCCTCCGTACAGGTCGCATCGACCGTAGGAATCTGCAAATATCGTGTCGCCCGTAAAGAGCGCGTCGCCCGCCTTGATACAAATTCCGCCCTTGGTGTGACCGGGGGTGTGAATTATGTCAAGCGTAACGCTGCCGAGCGGCAAGCTGTCGCCGTGGGAGAGCAGCCTCTCGCAAGGGGAGAACGCGCGGTCCTGACCGAAAAAAAGGGCAAACGCGTTTTTTCTGCCGTCGTAAAGGTTTTCCGCGTCGTCGCGATGAATGTATGCCTGCGCGCCCGTTGCTTCCTTTAAGCCGTCAAGCGAGAGCATATGGTCGAAATGTCCGTGCGTCAGGATTATATAGTCGAGAGTCAGTCGATTCTCGGCAAGGTAATTCAATATACCCGACACCGATGCCGACGGGTCTATGACCGCCGCGTGCGAGCCGTCGGATATAATATAACAATTCGATCCGAATGAGCCCGGAAAGAGGTTTTTGATCTGCATTTTTACCCCCGCGAAATATATGCTTTTACATATTTATACATCCTATATTATATCATATATTTTTTGCCTTGTCTATGCTTTTTTAAAAAAATATTACCGCATTTATTGTATAAAAAAGCCGTCGGGCAATCTGCCCGACGGCGAGTTCGTTTTTATAGCTTAGTCATCGTCAGTAAAGGCGAAGTCGTAAATTGAAACCTCACCCATGAATTCCTCATAGGAGAAGAGCTTGAAGGTGTAGAGATAAGACGTCTTGATATCAATATACGTCTCGTATCTGTCCTCGTTCATAAATTCCTTAACGGCAGCTACGTAATCGTCGTAATTCTTGATCTTGATCTTGTTGAATACGTGCTCGCCGTAGTAGGTTGACCTTGTCGTCCAGAAGAGGAAGCTGTCGTTCCACTTGATGTCCTTGGACGCGAGAGTTGCGGTTTCGTTGTGGATTATGGGAATTACGGGGAGGTCCTCCATAAGGATCGCCTCAGCCTTGTTGTAGTTTTCAGCTCTTTCGTCGATATCCTTTTCGTTGAAGATATCCTCCATAAGGCTGTTGTATTCTGCGGAATCGTAGCCCGAGATGTGGGGAGTAAGCTCGTAATTGTCGGAATCCGTCATATCAATGCCCTGACCCGAAAACGCCTTTGCGAAGGGAGCAAGCATTGAGAATACGTCCGCGCTTATAGCGCAGATGTCAAGAGATGCTACCTCGAATCTGCCGTATCTGAGGTTTTCGGCGTACATATCGTCGCACATATCAGTATGACAGAGGTTTGTGTACTTGTTGTGGTCGTTGTTTTCGATAGTTCCGACCTCCTCGAGCGTAACCTTGAAGCCGAGGTCACGCCAATTTTCAACTATGATCTCCGCTATCGCTATCTGACGCTCGTCGTAAGCCGCAACCTGAATCGAGAAGGAGTAGTTTTTGGCGGTGATGCCCGCCTCGTCGAGAAGCTCCTCGGCTCTGTCGATATCGTACGTGAGGTATTCGTCGTTGGTGTACTGCTCGCGGAAGGTCTTCTTCGCGGAGTCAGAGGTCGTCATGCCGTAGGGAATAAGACCCTCGGCGAGCTTTCCGTATACGACCTCCTCGAGAATTGCCTCGCGGTCGATAGCAAGTGAGAGCGCCTGACGAACGGACTTGTTAGCAAAGAGAGCTTCCGTTTCGCCCGTCTTGGTATTTTCGATAAGCGCGTTCTGATTGAAAATAATGGAGTGAGTGGAGAGCGCGTCCGATACATCTACGTCCTCAAAGTAGTTTCTGAGAGAGTAGGGAATGTCTCCGAGGTACAGGATCGCACCCGATTCATAGCCTTCCTTGATATCCTCGTCTGTGAGGGAGCAGTCAACTATGATTCTGTAGGGAGTTACGGACTTGTCGAGCCTTTCATCCTTTGTGCTGTCTCTGTAGTAGTAGGGGTTTCTTTCAATAATGAAGCTGGATACTACCTTTTCGGTGTATCTGTGCGAGCAGGATTCACATGTGATGGGGTCCTCGTATTTTACATTGCTGGCAGAGTTTCTGGAATCCGTAAACGTAATTCTGCCGAGCTTGAAGGGGCCGCTCGTAACCATCGTGGAGGGCTTCTTTGCCCAGTCGTCGCCCTTGTTTGCGATGTCCTCGCGGAGAGGAGCAAGCGCAACGCTCGTGAGGTTGTACATAAACTGATCGTAGTCGATCTTTTCCTCAAAGTGAATGGTAACTACGTTGTTGTCGGCGGTAACACCGAGGTCGTCCTGCGAGCAGTCGCCCGATTTTACCGATCTTGCATTCTTTATGTCGAAGAGAAGAGATGCGCATTCGTATGAGGATTCAACGTCAAGAATTCTCTGCCATGCCCAGAGCACGTCGTTGGCGGAGAGAAGCACGCCGTCGGACCAGTAGGTTTCCGCGAGCTCAAGCTCGAGTATGTATTCGCCAACGGAGTCGTCTTCCTTGATGGTATAATTCTTTACAAGGCCCTTCTTGACGTTGCCGTTTTCGTCAAGCTTGAAGAGAGTCTCAAACATCATACCAACGATGCTCGCCATAGATTTATGATTGTATGCATGAGCGGGATCGAGATCGTAGATAATATCGGGCATATACACGATAACCGACTGTCCCTTGTCATCAGAGCTGCTGCTTCCGCAGGATGCAAAGCTTACGCAGAGCGTAAGGCAGGTTGCCATACAGAGTATCAAAGCAATAACACGCTTTAACATAATAGGGTTTTCCTCCTCGTGAAAAAGAAAGTATGCGCAATGAGATATATCAGAGATAAAAACTTTTTGCTCCTATAATTGTATCACAAAAAAGTGAATAAATCAAGGCATTTGAAAAACATAAAATAATATTCGTCCATATGCACAATTACAAATAAGCAAGTTTGTGTAAAATCACTCTAACTCTAATATATATTTACATAATATCGGGCGGTAATTAAAAACGCGAGACCGTAATATAATAGATTTGATAATATGAATTTGAAGGGGATGGCAATGAAGCGGCTTGACGGTGTAAACGGAGTTGAGAGAATAATGTTCGGGCGGGAGCTTTTCGGCCTGCGCAGGCGCAGAGCTCTTTTTTGCTGCCTGACGTTTGTTTTGTGCTTAGGAGCGGTGATCTCGGCGGTGATCTTTTTTATAGATCGCGAGGATAGCGAGAAGCCGCCGCAGAGCATGGAAGCGGGGGCGGAGACCACCTTGGAGGAGGCTGCGGGCAGCCTTGCGCCGAGTGAGGAATCAAAGGGAAATAACGGTGAGGACACAGACGGGCAGACAAGTGAGGAAATAACGGCGGAGGCCGAGGAGGAGACGAAGGGAAGTCCTATAGTCTATAAGGATTTCGGGACGAGTGAGCTTCGTGTCGTGAATAACACGGCCTTTGACATCTCGTTTTTGAATTTCACAAGCCCGAGTCTGTCGAAATATTACGACAAAAGCTCAGCGAAGCCGATAGTTCTGGTGCTGCATACGTATACGAGCGACAGATATGCGGATTCCGCTACGAAATACGGGGTTTGCGCGGCGGGGCAGGCGTTCGTCGCCGAGCTGAATTCGATGGGAATAGGCGCGGTCTATTCCTCGGCGGTGCATGACGGCGACCTGAACGACCCTGCGGAAAACGCGAGGGAAACCATTGAATTTTACCTTAAAATGTACCCGTCGATAAAGTATATTTTTGATATTGGAGTTATGCAGGAGTACGACGGTGATAAGATCATAGCGACGGACGGAGAATATATGGGTCAGAGGGCGGCGCAGATAAGGATTCTCGTCTCGGGAAACAATTTGGCGACCAATCGCGACAATTTGTATCTTGCCTCAGAGATAGGCGAAAATCTGCGCCGCGGAGGAATGACGCTCGCGGGTGAAATCGTTTATAACGACAGTATAGGGAATAGCATAATGACGCCGTATTATCTTGAGGTCTTTATAGGCTCGTCGGGAAATACCGAGAGCGAGGCGGTTATTTCGAGCAGAGTTCTTGCCGCCGCGTTCGCGCAGTTTTTGAGCTGATAGAGCGGTTGGCTTTGAAAAAATTTTTTTCGGGTTTTTGCGGTATTTCTTTAGCGCGTCTTTAGTCGTAAGGGATATAATGTATTCGGGTCGGACGTCAATATATTATTTAAAAGCCTAAACATATATTAACCTGAAACCTTTTTAGTGTCCCGATCCTGCCGTATTCGGTTGCTGAAAAATAGTTCTTTTGCAACTATAAACTCTTTTCACGATGCGTAAATAATCTCTCCTTTACTCTTTTTTTAAAGCAATCAGGATCGAGTCGGTGCTAAGTCGAAGGCAATTAAGCTCGGCTTTCGGCTATGGCAGCAAGCCACGGCGCGATCTTCGCCACGGAGAATACGGTAATTCCACTTGGGCGCGGCGGGCGAGTCGCGCCCAAGACCAATTTAAAAATTAAAAAAGGAACAGCTCCTGCCGAGCTGTTCCTTTTTGATTTTGTGAATTTATTTTTCCTCACTTTCGCTCTTCGCCATAATGCTTTTGAGTGTGAAGAATTCAACTGCGGAGAGGGCGGCACAGGAGAGAAGACCTGCCGCGATTCCGATCGTGTCGCTCTCTATTCCGCCGATAACTCCGAAAAATCCCACGAAGCAGATCGCGCAAACGCCGATCTTTATTACCTTGACAACCGCGTCGCAGGTGAAAAAGGCAACGATGCTGCAGATGAATTCGATAAATCCGTGTGTGAGATTTATGTGAGGTATATGTCTTTTTACTTTCTTGGAATCTGTCAAATACGCGTTCATTTTTGCCTCCGAATTGCTCTTTTTGATGAATTGTAGGAATTTTGTAATTTCAAGAAAAATTCCAAATCGGGAAAAATATTGCCGAAAATACGAGAAAAATGTCGATTTGGAAGGGTTGTAAGTGTATTATAGCACCAAAAATGGACTTTGTCAACCCCATTTTTCCAATTTTAGAAAAAATTTTTCAAAAACCTCTTTACAAAACGGAAAAAGTGTGTTATAATAGTACCGTAATCGGAACAAATCGCGATTTTCCGAAGTCGGAATTTTCGCGTGTACGCATATAAAGTATAGAAGGAGTACGGAAATGGAAGTAACCTATATTGACAGAATAAAGCAGCTTAAAAGCCGGAAAAAGATCACTAACGATATGCTCTCTGATATGACGGGCATACCTCTCGGAACGCTCTCGAAGATCCTTGCGGGCATCAGCGACTCGCCCAAGCTTTCGAATATCGTCTCTATCTGCGGGGCTCTCGGTTGCTCCCTTGATTATATTTTGACGGGTATTCCCGAGAACACGAATAACTATACTCTCGACGACGATGAGATCGAGTTCGTTGAGAGCTACCGCAAGCTTGACCGACACGGCAGGGAGCTTGTTTCTATGGTGGCGGCGAAGGAGCTTGAGAGGGTGGCAAGCGCGGGCGCGGATGCCGAAAAGCCTACGGGCCGTATTATTCGCGGCGGCGGAAGCGTTACCTCGCGCGGCGAGGCCATAAGACAGGTAACCGCTTTTGCGAGAAGACCTATTGATCTTTACGATCTTCCCGTTTCCGCGGGTACGGGTATGTATATTACAGAAATGGATTCCACGGTTATCAGTATTCCCGTAACGGCGCAGTCCGAGTCCGCAAGCTACGCGCTTCGTATCAAGGGCAACAGTATGGAGCCAAAATACCGCGACGGCGATATTCTGCTCGTTGAGGAGACCGACTCTCTCGAATACGGCGAGCTTGGTATTTTCATTCTCGACGGCGACGGATATTTCAAGAGGTACGAGGGCGACAGACTTATTTCGCTCAATCCCGAGTACGCGCCTATTATGCTTGACGATTTTTCAAGCATTATGCTTTGCGGCAGAGTTGTGGGCAAGCTGAAGAAAAAGTAAAAGAAGAAGGGGCATCGCCCTTCTTCTTTCTTCTTTCTTCTTTATTTTTGCCGCAGGCTTCTCCTATAAAGCCTTGTCAACGTATAATTATTGAATCTCAAGATAAACACGGGCATCATACTGAGGACGAAATTCACGATATAGATCGGGATCCATACCGACGGTCTGCCCGAAACGAAGGGGAGAAACATTATAAGGAAGCCGAAGAGCGCGTTTTCCAGATGGATAACCACGCCGTAATTTGCCTCGTAAATGAATCTTTCGAGATATTTTGTGTCGTTTATATTTCCAACGCTATCCTTGTGAAATCCCGTGAAAGCCCCCAGCTCGGGAATGATCCTCGCCCATTTTTTAACACCGAGCTTCTGGTAGAATTTGAATTCTCTTTTGGGAACCTCGAAGATCCTGCGGCTCGGCATATACCATGACTTAGGAGTAAGTCTGCGAATGATAAACGCGAAAATGCCGTCGATCGCAAATACGCCAACGGCGCCGACCGTTACCGAAAGAGTAATATCAAGCAGCGCGCCCATACTGAACGGCAAAAAGATCATATGTCCCGCGATAATAAGAGCCGCGGCAATCAAAATCGTAATAATGTAAACCATTTTCTTCTCGTTTCAATGAATTTGTTTAGTACCGATTTACATTATATCAGATTTTGCGGGAAATTTCAACACAAATTTTTATTTTCCCTTGTACACGGTAAATGCGCGCACGTCGCGGCAGACCGCGGAGAGCGGAGGCACGGTTGAATATTCGTCAACGATGATGCCCGCGCCAATGACGCTGTTCGCGCCGACCGATGCGAAATCGCATATTACCGCCCCGCATTTTTTGCTCGATGCTTGTGGGAACGAGGTGTCCTCGCAGACCGATACGCCCGAGGAAAGCTTTGCGCCGTGACCTATCACCGAGCCGCAGACGATATTAGAGTAATTGAGTCTGGCTCTGTCGAAAATAATGCTTCTCGTCACCTGCGAGTTGTCGCCAATATGCGCGAAGCTGCCTATCACCGACGCCCTTATGTGCGCGCCGTGGCAGATGATCGCGCCGCCGCAGATGATGGCGGGAGCTTCGATCTTGACGTTTGAGGACAGATACGCGGATTTGTGTATCCAGATGTTTTCGGCGACCTCGTCGTATTCGGCGAAGGGGAGGGAGGGGCCCTTTTTGTAAATAAACGAAATCAGATTTGAGAGAGCCGCCTCGGGCTCGGGATGCTCACGGAAAAGCTCCTGCGCGATGCTTTTGGTAATGTCGAGAGACGTGGGGCTGAAATTTAATTTTGACTGCTTTTTCATAGACTGCCTCGCTAAAAATGTTCATTCATATATAGTATAGGAAAATTTTCACGTATTTAGGCATAAAAGAAAATTTTATTTTTATTGCGGGAAATTTTACTTGACAAAGCACTTTATGTGTATTATAATGGTATAGTTGATAAAATTAAAATGCGATGACAAAGACAGAGGCAAAGGAAGGTTTGCAGAGAGCTGCGGGCGGTGGAAGGCAGTAACGGGAATTTGTCTTACTCACTTTGGAGCATTCGGGTGAATTTCAGTAGCTCGGACGGCAGCCGCCGTTATCGGCATATTAAGTGAGAGTTTTTACTCTAATCGGAGTGGTACCGCGGAAGCATGGCTTTCGTCTCCCAAAAGGCATTTTGGTCTTTTTGTGAGGCGGGGCTTCTTTATTTTAAAATAATTATTTGGAACATAAAAGGAGAAGAAAAATGAAATACGATTATCTTTCCGTCGAGAAAAAGTGGCAGGACAAATGGGACGCCGCTCATATTTTCGAGGCGCAGGATTTTTCCGACAAGCCGAAGTTTTACGGCCTTGTTGAATTTCCGTATCCCTCGGGCGCGGGTATGCACGTAGGTCATATCAAGGCGTATTCGGGTCTTGAGGTTGTCTCAAGAAAGAGAAGAATGCAGGGCTATAACGTGCTTTTCCCCATTGGCTTTGACGCGTTCGGTCTGCCTACCGAGAACTCGGCTATCAAGTTCAATACACACCCCAGAATTCTGACTGACAGAAATATTGAGAAGTTTTCCTCGCAGCTAAAGAGAGTCGGCTTTTCGTTCGACTGGACGAGAACCGTCGATACGACGGAGGAGGATTATTACAGATGGACTCAGCACATCTTTGTTGAGATGTTTAATAAGGGGCTCGCGTTCAGAGATACCGCGCTTGTAAACTACTGCCCTCACTGTAAGGTTGTTCTTTCCAACGAGGACTCCCAGGGCGGCAAGTGCGATATTTGTCACAGCGACATCGTGCAGAAGTCCAAGGACG
>CAZMKU010000073.1:0-9117 GCA_964567085.1 uncultured Clostridium sp. | reverse complement strand
CAAGGTTCAATCCGCTCCCAGCTTTTCGCTGAAAGCCTAAATATTATATCACATCAATTTTCGCTTGTCAATACTTTTTTTGAATATTTTTCAAAAAAATTATGTCGCACGACAACGGATATGACACGGCACCCTCTCGGGTTGGTGGGCCATCAGGGACTCGAACCCCGGACCGACCGGTTATGAGCCGGTAGCTCTAACCAACTGAGCTAATGGCCCGTGTATTTTTTTGCCGCTTTTTTACGGCAGCTTTAACATTATACTACACATATTTTATTTTGTCAATACTTTTTTTGAAAGTTTTTAATTTTTTGTCGTGCATTTTGTGTTTCGTACGACATTCACTTTCACTCAAAAGCTCATCATACTTCCCTTCCTTATTATATATGTCGCGCGCGCAAGGAATGACAATCAAAATTCATTCCTCTCGACCTGCTTCTCCATTTTCGGCGGATTATATTTGATATTATATATCTACAAACTGAAAGGAGTAAAAAAATGAAATTCTGCAAGGTAACTGTTTTAACGATTTTTTTATCGTTGATATTGTCCTCATGCGCCAACAGCGATACGCCCGCCTCTACACAGCCGCAAACCCAAAGCGCCGACCAGACCGAGATCATCCAATTCTACAAGGATTCCGTAACTCAGCTTCAGGACGAGCTATCGGCATTAAAGGAGGAGACCTACATACTCTCGGCGTCGTACGAATTAAAGATACGCGAGCTTGAGGAGCAGATCGAGTCTATGAGCTCTGCCGAGGATACAACCGATGATGCCGAAAACCCAAACCAAAGCATTTCCGTTGAAAATCAGAAGGCATACTATGAATACTCTCTTACCGAGAACGGCGCGGTCATAACGAAATACATAGGTGAGAACGAAAATATTCAAATTCCGTCCTCGATCGACGGCCGCCCCGTCGTAAAAATTCTCGAGCACGCCTTTTCCGAAACAAAGGTTAAAAGCATAATTCTACCCGACGGTATTACGGAGCTTGACTGGTTTGCATTCTACAAATGCCCGTTCCTTGAGAAGATCTACATTCCCGCATCGGTAAAGAGCATCGGCTACGGCGCGTTCGATTACTGCTCAAGCTCGCTGACAATTTTCTGTGACAAGGATTCTTACGCGGAAAAATACGCGGAAAGCTTTGGAATTTCATACGAAGCAAGCTAAATATGAAAAACGGCGGATACCCGCCGTTTTTCATTTATCATATTAGATCAAAGCTTAATAAAATAATTCTTATCATCAAGCTTATACGCAACGATATGCTTGCCCGACGCCTTTCTCACACGAACGCCTGTCGCCGTGGACAACGAGCACATCTTTCTGAATCTGCGCTTCTGCTTCTGGTTATAAACTGTCACATCGTCGGTCGTAATAATAACGGACGAGAACAGTCCCGTTACCGAACAGAACAAGTTCTGTTCGGCGTTATTAAGATTTCCGTCATGGAATTTCTCTTTATCCATAAGGGAAACGGGGCACGTCGCATTAAGGAACGCGCGGCGGTTGAGCTGACGGCGGAACACAAGATCCGAGGTCGCGTTATTAACAGAGGGGCTTTCTCTGAATCTCTTGCTTCTTACGTACGCGGGAAGATTATCTGTCACCGTATCGCAGGTAACCGAGCAATAATCAACCTTTCCGAACGCCGCCATGAGCGGAACGTTATCAGCAAAGATGAGCTTGCCTCCACAGCATTCGCGCAAGAAGGAGATCGCCTCACACATTATCTGACCGCGGTTCTTTCCGCCCGCAGGCATCATCGCAGCCGCGTAAAGATTATTGAGCTTTACGAGGTCGAAGCCCCACATAAAGAGGATAGTATGCAGACATTCTCTTATATATTCACGCACTTCGGAATTCTGTATATCAAGCACGTAAAGGTTTTTCTTGGTCTTTACGTAGCGTCCGTCGCTCGAGCGAAGTATCCAATCACCGTGTGTCTCGGCAATTTTCGATCTTTCGTCAACCGTAAAGGGAGAAAGCGTAATACCCGCAACAAGTCCCGAGTCGTGCATCTCGTTCACGATATTCTTAAATCCAACGGGGAATTTTCTTCTGTCGGGCTTGAGCCAATCTCCTCCCATACAGTATCTGTCGTCAATAAGGAAGAAGTTTGCCTTCACGGGAAATCTCTTCATATCTCCGATCTTCTTATAAATAACGTCCTCGCTGATTATATCGAGCGCCGCCGTGCTATATCCCCAAAGCTTATCGGCAGGAGCGGTTTCAGTCTCCGCAAGATGCTTGAACCAAAGATCAAACACCTCATCCTCCTTACCCTCCGCAAAAAAGAGCGAGATCGCAGGCGCGGACGTAAATTTATCCATACCCTCAACGTCCTTTGATACACGAAGCGTGCAGCTCCAGGCGTCAAATCTGAATATCGTATAGCCGTTGCTCTCATCAAGCGAGGCAAAAAGCTTAACCTTATTGCCGTGCTTGAAATAGCAATAAGAGAAGCCGTGCGTAAAGCCGGGCTTATTCTTATAAGGAACGAACGCGTAATCTCCGCCCGAAAAAGCGGCGTACTTATCCTTAACGAAATCAGAAACCGACTGCATACCGCTCATTTTGCCGACGACATTCATCTCACGGCTCTCTGTCGCAGACTGGAAGCCGTTCATAAACACCGCGTCCTTCACACCGGGCTGAAGCGCAAGCTTGACCGCAATGCCTGCAGGCTTATAGTCGGAATCGACGTACAGCTTGTATGTATTGACATCAAGCTCCTCGCGATACGAAGCGCAGTTGCTCTTCAAGGGAGAATCCGCAACTACTCCGTCAGGCGTATAAAATGCCGCAGCGGCTTTAATTTTTATATCCATTATTCTACCAGATCCTTTCATAAGACGGATTTTACGCAAAATTTGTAGCGCAAGCAAATATACTTATATATATTTTACCATAAATCTTGTGTAAATGCAAGACTTTTTTCTTTACTTTCGGGAATAATTTGAATACAAGAAAATATTTTTTTATTTTTTGCAAAATTACTATTGCTTTTTTGAAATTTGTATGGTATAATATCTGTTGTCTATTTATTGATTGTAATTTTTTAACGTTTATTTGACTACAAAAGGAGGGTTAAACAAATGGAAATTGCTATTGCTATCTCGTTGCTCGTACTTTCAGTTGCTCTCACAGCGCTTGTAATTATGCAGTCCGGCAAGGATAAGAGCCTCTCCGGCAGTATTTCCGGTGCGGCTGAAACATTTTTCGGTAAGTCTGGCACAGCTTCTAATGACAAGAAGCTTTCTATAATCACTACCGTTATCGCTATCGCTTTCGCAGTATTGGTATTGGTTGCATATCTTATTCTTCCCGTATTTGCTTAATCGAAAATACAATGCAGACAAATATAAAAGCTCACTTTCGTAATTATTTCGAACAGTGAGTTTTTATTTTTCCTGCGCTCCTCACTTGACAAACAACACAGTATATGTTAGAATTATTTATGTATTTATTATATTACAGAAAAGGAAAATTCAATGAAAAAACCTACTGCCGAATATACGTCAAAGGCGGACAGCTCAATTATCCGCCCCGCTATGATCTTAGCGGTAATAATAGCAATTTTGCTCGTGCTGACTCTCGTGTTTTTCATTGTCGCAAAGGTCTCGGGTACGGGCGCATCCCCCATAGATGACGATGATGACACGTCTTCCGAAGAAGGAGTAGACAATACCGAGAACGACGACAGTAACACTTCAGCTTCGCCATTCTATACAAATATAACAAACTTCTATCCCACATATCTTGACGAAGGACTCGTTTCCCTCGCGAACGCGGGACTCAATTCGCCCCATGCGGCGCTCGTTGACGTTTCCGCCAACAAGATCATAGCATCATCAAAGTCCGACAAGAATAATATCATATACCCCGCGTCGCTGACGAAGGTTATGACTCTTATCGTGGTTTTCGAAAATCTCACAAGTCAGAATCAGCTCAAGGAAAAGATAACGCTCGACGCCGAGATAGTTGACAAAATGGTTGCCGAACAGTCCTCGGGCTACGGCTTCCGCGCAGGCGACGTTCTGACGGTCGAGGAGCTTATCTACTCGGTTATTCTCTACTCCGACGGTATCGCGTGCGTTACTCTCGCCGACTATATCGCGGGCGGCGAGACTGCATTCGTTAAGCTTATGAACGACAAGGCGACCGAAATGGGTCTGCAGAACACGCTTTTCCAGAACAGCACGGGTCTTCACCACAAATATCACTACTCCACCTGTCAGGACATAGCGGCAATTATGATGTACGCTATGAAAAATCCTCACTGCGCAAACGTAATGACCGCACAGAGCTTCACTCTCGGCTCGCATTTCCGTCCCGACTCCGGCTCGACCTACACGCTCTACAATCAAGCGCTTCATAAGTCGAAATTCACACAGCCCAACAAGGTTACCGTGACCGCCGCAAAGACGGGATATACGGGCTCGACCGAGGACGATGAATCGGGATACTGCTTCGTTTCCTACGGAAAGACGAAGGACGGTAAGGCTTATATTCTCGTGACCGCAGGCGCGGATACCGTTGCGCTTCGCAATCAGGACACAGTCACGATCTACGACAATTACGCAAAATAAAATTAACCGTTGCAACGGGAGAGTTGCAACGGTTTTCTTTATGCCTTCCTTTTAAATGCCGAATCAAACACGAAAAATCTGTCAAGCAGCTTGCCAAACAGGACTGTGAGCGGCGAGGTACACACCGCTATCATAATCGTTCCCACACCAATTCCCGTAAGGCTCCGCGTCACCGCCAAGGACAACACGAGCGAAATCGCAAGAGCGATCATATCGTAAATAAGCTTGATTCTGCTCGCGGAAACGTTGAATTTTTTTGAGATCTCAAGCATAACGAGCTCGCATACCTGCACGGGCATGCTCGTTCTGAAAAAGAGTGATACCGCAAAGCCGAGGCATATCTGCGACGCCAAAAGCGCAAATATGCGAGCGACGGTATTCTCGTACGCGCCGTTTCCGCCAAGCACCAAAAACCAAGCATCTATAAGCACTCCGCCTATAAACGAGGACAGAAGCGAGAGAAGATATCTTGCCTTCACCCGCATAATGATAAGGCACATTATTACAAGCTGAATTCCCTGCCAGATATACTCCGCTCTGCCCTGAGTCAGCCAGGGCCAGATCTCCTCGAAGATCTTACTGTAAATATACGCGGGGGCAGCTACCACCGATATTCCAAGATCCGCCTTCGTTCCTATGCAAACGGCAAACGCGCAGATTATCATACCGAGCACGTACGCGACCTCGTTCATTCCGTGAATTTTCTTTTTTTCTTTCATTTATTTTCTCCATTCAGTTAACGTCCGAGAATATTATATCATAAATGAAGAAAAAAATCAAGTCCTTATTACTGAGCCTCGAAGCCGTGAACGAATCCCGACACGTCGGCAGAGCAGATATCTCCGCCGATAACCTTATTTCTATAAACCAAAACGTTCGCGATCACCTTACCGTCATAGCCGTTATAATTCGTCACCTCAAACGTATAGCGCGTGATCTTCTTCTTTTTGTACTTGGAAAGATCAAGGCCCTGCGCTCTCTGAATTTCGTTGTAGCCCGCAAACACCTTGTCAAATTCCTCGGGAAGCGTCACCTCCTGACTTTCGCAGGCGGAGGCATCCACGCTCCAGCCGAACTGCGCCAAAAATTCCGCCGCATCCTCCGCGCTCTTTATTTTGTCGTAATTGTAGCTTTTGCCCTCCGCGTCACTTATTCCCGCCTCGACCATTCCGTTGCTTGCAACGTACGACGGCACGATCGCGATAAGCGCGATAAGTCCCACGAGCGCCACACAGATCACGCCAAAAAACTTGATTGTCGATGCTCGCATCGAATAAACAAACATAAATATAGGTCCTCCCGCAAATATATAATTCTTTACTGAATTATATTTTCGAGGGAGGACTTTTATGTATGGGAGAATTCAAATGATAAAATTTATCGGCGGCGCCGTGATATCGCAAGCTCGTTGCTCTTTGCGCGCGAGCGATGTCCCCTGACACAATGCACGAGCGCCATCAGAATATACGTCGCGAGCATTGACGAGCCGCCCGCAGACACGAACGGGAGCGTAATGCCAACGACGGGAACCATCGCGAGACACATACCGATGTTCTCCGCGCTCTGCACAAGTATTATTGCCGCTACGCCGATACAGATATGCGCGCCGTAATCCTTTCCGCACTTATATGCGATAACGAAAATGCGAATTACTATCACAAGCAACAGAATAATAACGAGAACACCCGCAAAAAATCCGAATTTTTCGCAAATAGACGAATAAATAAAGTCCGTGTGCGACGCGGGGTTTTTTACGTACGCGCCGTCGTTGGAAAATCCGATACCAAACCAACCGCCGTTTTCAATACACTGTTTTGAGAGCAGCGGCTGCTGACCCTTTCCCGTGGGGTCAAGCTCGGGATTGAAGCCGACGATAATTCGCTCCTTCTGATAATCCGCGAGGAAATAGTTCCATATCGCGGGAAAGGCTATGACGAGCACGCCGAGACCGCCGAGGAAATACCACGGAGAGAGTCCCGCGCAAAACAGCATTATGATCAAAAATCCGATATAAACCAGCGCAACTCCAAGGTCACCCGAGAGCAAGATAAGCCCTACGATAAGACCCATATGAAGAAGCAAAAATATAAGATGCTTGGGTTTATTCAGATCGTCGCCCGCAATCGACAGATGCTTTGCGAACGAGCAAACGAGCAGAACCTTGACAAACTCGGACGGCTGGATCATAATGTTTATTACGGGAATGTTGAGCCACGAGCGATTCGAGGTCTCAATGTTCACGCCCGAGACTCCGAAAATGAGCGTAATTATCAAAAACAGAGCCGAAATGATTATAAATACCACCCAAAGCTTGTCCACGATCCAATGGTAATCAAGATTTGCAATAACCAAGGTCAGAATAATTCCCGCCACGGTCATAGCGATCTGCATTATAAGCGTACGCGCGCCAAGATCCCCCATTCCCGCGATGGTCACAATGCTTATAAGGGACAGGAGCGTCACGCATATAAACAGTATGGGGTCAAGATTTTTTATTGCTTTTTTAAGATAGCTTCCAACCGCCTTTAGCATAACGCGCCTCCCTCCCTTCTATTTACAGAGGGCCGTTGCAAATGAAAAAATTTGCAGCAGCCCTCCCTGAAAAATTTTAAAGGTATTAGTACTGTCTTCCCCAAACGACCATATGCTTCGCGGGCTTTCCGCAGCATACGCACACGTCGGAGAGATGATCCTCTACGAACGGGATGCATCTGGACTTTACGCCGCCCGTCGTATCCTTGATCTTGTCCTCACATTCAACGTCGCCGCACCACATAGCCTTGATAAATCCGGGCTTGTTTTCGGCAATGTCGAGAAATTCCTCGAAGCTTCTTGCCTCGTGAGTCTTCTCCGCCAGGTTCACTCTTGCGCGGTTTACAAGCTCATTGTGAACGAAGTCAAGCATAGCCTCAACCTCGGCCTCAATATTTTCAAGAGATACGAAATTCTTTTCACGCGATACACGGGAAACGAGCACGCAGCTATTGTTTTCAATGTCGCGAGGACCGATCTCAAGTCTTACGGGAACTCCCTTCATTTCGTACTGGCTGTACTTCCAGCCCGTACTGTTGTCGCTGTCATCAAGCTTAACTCTGATGCCTCGAGCCTCAAGTCTGCTCTTCAACGCGTTAGCAGCGTCAAGCACGCCTTCCTTATGCTGTGCCACAGGGATAATTACCACCTGAATGGGCGCAACTCTCGGTGGAAGGATAAGGCCGTTATCGTCACCGTGCGCCATAATGATAGCGCCGATCATTCTCGTGGAAACACCCCAGGATGTCTGATGAGGATAATTTATCTTATTGTCTCTGCCTGTAAACGTAATATCGAATGCCTTTGCAAAACCATCACCGAAGTAGTGAGTTGTACCGCCCTGAAGGGCAACGCCGTTGCGCATCATAGGCTCAATAGTGTAGGTTTCCTCGGCGCCCGCAAACTTTTCCTTCTCGGTCTTCTTACCCGTAATTGCGGGGATAGCGAGACAGTTAAGATAGAATTCCTCGTAAACGCGAAGCATTTCCTGCGTTAACTCTCTTGCCTCCTCGGCAGTTTCGTGCATTGTATGTCCCTCCTGCCAGAGAAATTCCGACGTGCGAAGGAAGGGTCTTGTAGTTTTTTCCCAACGACAAACGTTTACCCACTGGTTATATACCTTGGGAAGATCGCGGTAAGACTGAATTATATTCTTGAAGTGATCGCAGAAAAGTGTTTCGGACGTGGGACGAACGATAAGACGCTCGGAAAGATGATTCTGTCCGCCGATAGTTACGATAGCGCACTCGGGAGCGAAGCCCGCAACGTGATCCTTTTCCTTCTGAAGAAGGCTCTCGGGAATGAACATAGGCATATATACGTTTTCAGTACCTCTCGCCTTGAATCTCGCGTCAAGCTCACGCTGAATGTTTTCCCAGATAGCGTATCCGTAGGGACGGATGATCATACAGCCCTTAACGCCCGAATAATCAACGAGCTCGGCCTTCTTTACTACGTCCGTATACCACTGTGTAAAATCCTCATCCATAGAGGTTATCTGTGATACCAATTTTTCCTTTGCCATTTTATTTACTCCTTACTCTTTTGTGAGAGTTATTATTTAAAAATACATTACATTATATTATAAAACAAATACTATAATTTGTCAAGCGAATTAAAAACAATTCTCTTTATTTTTCGAATGAAAAAGGTTTTTATGGTTAAATTGCACATAAGTGGCACAAAAAAAGGCACCAAAGAAAACAAAATGCCGAATTTTTAAAAATTTTCGCAAAAACTATTGTATATTTCGCAAAAATGCGATAAAATATATAATTGGGAAAAAACGTATAGTTTTATTCTAATTTGTTTAAAAAATTAAAATAAACGGAGGACATTAAAATGTCAGTAAAAGTTGCTATTAACGGTTTCGGCCGTATCGGTCGTCTCGCTTTCCGTCAGATGTTCGGCGCTGAAGGCTACGAAGTTGTTGCTATCAACGACCTCACAAGCCCCAAGATGCTCGCTCACCTTCTCAAGTATG
>CAZMKU010000072.1:0-9177 GCA_964567085.1 uncultured Clostridium sp. | reverse complement strand
GCGACGCTCAGTTCGCAGGCTCCTCCTCCGTTCCCGCTCACGTTGAGATGATGGGTCTCATCGGCGCAGGTAACAACCCCATGGTTGGTATGACCGTTGCAGTTGCGGTTGCTATCGAAGAGGCGAGCAAGTAAGAGGACGCGGGTCGCTTTTTGAAAAAAGCTCCATAAAAGCTTTCATAAAACTGAGACACATCATTTTTGTGATTTTTCTCAATGATGTGTCTCATATTTTTTAAAAAACAAATATTGAATTGATATTTTTATATTTACATGATATACTAAATAAGATGGACAAATTTGTCATGGAGCACTGAGCCCCTAAAAAGGCTCAAGGATATGAATATGCTTGTAAAAACAGTGAGATCATCTAAAATTCGAACGCGTGGTTGGTGACCTATGAAGAAGAAAAAGACAATTAATATCATTTTATTTATCGTTCTGTTTGCATTGATAGCAATATCGGCTATTTTTTGTGTGCTGTACCATCAACTACACGAGGAGAACGAAGAGGATATCTTTATGCAAACGGTTGGAGAATTTGTACTTGACGGGCGAGACGTAATCCGAAAAGCGAATACGCTTGTTTTATATAGCGAAGAAAATTATTCGCGAAACGAATACGGTTACGAGGTGTTGGTTGAAAAGGATACGAACACAGTAATAGCAAAGGACGTTATTCTTGAGGTAAAGGAAGGAACGTACATTTTAAGCGGACATGGGGATGCGGGGCTCTTTTTGAAAAAGATCGACATCGGTGATTATGTCAAGGTACAAAGGAACGAGGTCAAAGTGACGCGACATCTTAAATTTTCCAATTTAAAAAAGATTGAGATTGAAAATGAAAAAGCAGACCGTTTAATCGAGGATTGTCAAAAAAATCTTATGGATATCAATATGACGGCGATCACGGCCGTTTGCCAAGAGCTTGATGGAGAAATACAGGGTTTTAATGACTATTTCGATTCGCTTGATGAGGGTGCCCCTGCTAACATTAAAATTGTTAACTCAAAAATGGAATCCATTTCTCATTTGATTGACATGAAATATTATCTTACCATCGAAAATCATGCTGTTGACGGTAGGGCAATCTGGCATGCGCCAAACGGATCTGCCATTGATGAAACCAATTTGGATGGGGTGAAGAAGTTTGCAAAACGACTGGATGATATGGGTATCAATACCGTATACGTGCAAACCTTTACCTGCGGTATGACCATGTATGATAGCGATTATTTGCAATTCCAAAATCCTAAAATGGCTTCTTATGATTATGGTGAATATGGCAATGATTATATTCTTGCCGTGATCAGCGAATGCCATAAGCTCGGCATTGAGGTACATGCTTGGTTCAACGTGCTGGATTCAGAAATGCCTAACGGCGAAGCTCCCGATTATATCAAGAAAGAATGGGTAACCGTTGATTTAAACGGAAGTGATAAGGGACACTTCCTTGATCCATCCAATGCGGAAGTCAGAGACTTTTTAAAGGATGTCGCGTGCGAAATATTAACGAAATACGATTTTGACGGCATCAGCTATGACTATATCCGATATTCAGAGGCAGGCGATTACGAGGAGTATAGAGATAGCGGTTTTACCTCCCATGCAATACAACTTTTTTCCGATACATACAATTATCGCCGCGCCAATCTCATGGAGGATGTTAAAAACGATCCCGAAACCCGTGCACAGTGGCACGAATTTAAGCAAAATGCAATCAATCAGCTTTTGAAAGAGATGGCTGTGGCGATCAGAGAGATCGATCCTGAGACTGTGATTTCTGCAAGTCCGTTCGGGTATTTGGATACGGCAAAATCTGTTTATATGCAAGACGTGGCAACCTGGATGGCGAAGGGATATATTGATGTCGTGCTTCCTATGATTTATACGGATAGCGTGGAACGGTTTTGCGATTTGGCGACTGATTATGATAGATATAGACAAACAGCGTTGCAGTACGCCGGTGTATATGCGTTGTATAGTAAATCCACTCTGCGCAGAAATCAAGAAATCATAGAGGCGGTTAAGGGGAAAAATATTGCCGGAACCTCTCTTTTTGCATCGCAAAATTATATCACCCGTAAAAACGAAGAAAATGACTTTGTTTATCAAATCTTAGCGCTTTCCACGCATAAGGGTAAGGCAGTTTTGCCGACCGCAAGCCCCAATGAGGTGCTTGCTGCATGGCAAGAGCAGCTTTTGGATCGATGCCATCGGATATATTTCGATCACATGAGCACATCCGAACGTGCGATTGTGAAGGAGCGTATCGGCGCTCTTTCGGTAGAAATGAACAATCCTGCGGACGTATGTAAGGTTCTTGAAGCCTTACGTTCGTTGAAAACGGCAATTTGTGGCTTTGAAAACAAGGTCGTTGTGGAAAGAATCACCTCTCAAATAGATTATGTCTACAATATTTTGGATGCGGCAATTTCCCGTCAAATGATAAGATATGGTTATTGGGATACGGAAACTACGCCGAAAAGACCCGATCCAACGAAAATACAGTTTGCCGAGAATTTTGCATAAGGATCCGAGAAATATTTCACAAGAACATTCATCGGCGCAGGTAACAACCCCATGGTGGGAATGACCGTGGCTGTTGCGGTTGCTATCGAAGAGGCTTGCAAGTAATTAAAAATTAATTATGCAGGGTAAAACTTTACACTAAAGTTCTACCCTGCGCCTCTTTTTTAAGCTTTAATATTATATTATTAACGGACAGTCGAAAACGCCTGTCCCTACAAACGCAACCACCCCGCAAGAAGATCTTGCGGGGTAAAATTTTATTGTTTTTCGCTCACTCATTATCATTCAATCGCTTATACTGTGCAAGCTGGGCGTCCTCTTTACTCTTGAGCTTTTCAAGAACCGCCATATTTTCGATCATAAGCTTAACGATCTTCTCAAGTGTGGAATCCTTGGAATAGTCTGCAACGCAAACGTAGTTGATTCTATCGTCATCAACGAGGGGCTTTACGGTCTCGCTCTTGCCTGCGGCATAAAGAGCGATGGACTTACCTCCCCTTTCCTTTACCATCTTCATACAAGGAATATCCGTCATTCCGTCACCGATATAGATCAAATTTCTATACGCGATGCGACGAAGGCTCTCGTCCTGAACGCGATTGAGATTGTAGTCGTCGGTAGCATCAAGAATTCCCTTGGAAATACGATAAATATACTGCGTTTTAAGGGTATAGTTTATCGCAAGCGCGGGCCAGATCGCCTCACCCTTCTCGTCATACATATATCTGCACGCGTAAATTCTCTTGAAATACTTTGCGATAGGCGTTCCCTGAATTATCTCATAAGTGCCCGAGGAGATAATATAATGCTCAATTTCAACGCCCATCTGTGCGCCAAATTCATTGATACGGTCAAACCAAGTCTGAACGCCCTTGAAAAGCACTACGTTTTCGCCGCACTGCTTGAGATATTCCTCGGTAAGCGGAATGCCGCGCTTCTTACACTCGCGTATCATAACGAACATATAGGAAAGTATTTTCTCAACCTCGTGCTCGCGCGTGAGCTTCGCCGCCTCGCCCCAGAATTCTCCCGAATCCATGCCGAGATTCTTAATAAAGCTATACTCCTGCATATCTGTCGTGCAAAGAGTTTTATCAAAATCGTAAAGTATACCGATTTTCGGCTTTGCCATAATTTTTACCTCCGTTTTTAAATTATTTTCCTGATTACATTTTATCACAAAGGAAAATAAAAGTCAATAGGGCAAAAAAGATGAACTCCGGCTATTTATGCGAACAAGCACAAAGTTTTTATACTTTACTATTGACAAAACGACAAAAATTTCATATAATTAAATATGCTATTCAATTTTTGATCTATACCTTTGGAGAGATATATTTATGAGTATAAAAGTTGTAAAATTCGGCGGCTCGTCCTTGGCAGATGCCGCGCAGTTCCGCAAGGTTGCGCAAATCATCAAGGCAGACCCCACAAGAAGATACGTTATTCCATCAGCGCCCGGCAAGAGATTTTCTACCGACACCAAGGTTACGGATATGCTCTACCGCTGCTACGATCTTATCAAGGCGCGCGCATCGAGAGAGGAGATCGACGCGCAATACGCGCAGATCGTTGAAAGATACAACGGCATTATTAACGAGCTCGGACTCGATTTCAACCTTTCGGGCGAATTTGAATACGTAAAGAACGCTATGCTCCACTCCGCGGGACGCGACTACGTTGCAAGCCGCGGCGAGTACCTCAACGGTATTATTCTCGCAAAATACCTCAAATTTGGCTTTATTGATGCCGAAAACGTTATTTTCTTCCACGAAAACGGCTCGTTCGACGAGGAAAGGACTAACGAAGCGCTGGCAGAAGAGCTTAAAAATCACGAAAACGCGGTGATTCCCGGCTTCTACGGCTGCATGCCCAACGGAACTATCAAGACCTTCTCCCGCGGCGGCTCTGACATTACGGGCAGTATCGTTGCCCGCGCTTGCTCGGCTGACCTTTACGAGAACTGGACGGACGTTTCGGGCTTTATGATGGCAGACCCCAGAATTATAAAAAACCCCTGCCCCATCAACACGATCACCTACCGCGAGCTTCGCGAGCTTTCATATATGGGCGCGACGGTTCTACACGAGGACGCTATCTTCCCCGTAAGATACGCCAAGATCCCTATCAACATTAAGAACACCAACAAGCCCGACGACGTGGGCACTATGATCGTTGCGGAGACCAAGAGCTACGACCGCGAAAACGTAATTACGGGTATCGCGGGAAAGCGCGGCTTCTCGGTTATCAGAGTCGAAAAGGATATGATGAACTCGGAAATAGGCTTTGCCCGCAAGCTTCTTGAAGCCGTCGAGGATCTCGGACTTTCCTTCGAGCATCTTCCCTCGGGCATTGACACTATGAGTATCGTTATCAGCACGCAGGCGATCGCAGACAAGCGCGAGAGACTTCTTGCCGCTATTCAGAAGCGCACGAATGCAGACGCCATCACGATCGACGACGGAGTAGCTATTCTGGCAATCGTTGGCCGAGGCATGGTCAAGGCAAAGGGTACGGCGGCGAGAATATTCACCGCTCTCTCGAATGCGGGCATCAATATTCGTATGATCGACCAGGGCTCGTGCGAGCTTAACATTATCGTTGGTATCGATGAGAGCGAATATGAGCACGCGATCAATGCGATTTACAATGAATTCGTAAAATGATTTTTAAATCAACAATTGCTTTTTCGACAAATTGTTTAGTTTTGCAACAAGAAGCGAGCAGACTCACGTCTGCTCGCTTTGTTTTTATAAGCTGAATATCTTTATCGACTTGATAGCGGCTCCGTCGGACGTGTCGATCACCTCTCCGAGTGAGAAAAACTCACCGCTCGCATTTGCCACACGAAGCCTTGCTCCCACGGAGAATTGAACTCCAATCTTCCTTTGATAAATTGGTTGACCGTCGCGGTAAAGCTTTTCGTAAAATGGAGGAAGGCTCACCCTTTCATAATTTGCGAAAAGCTCCTCGGTTGAAATTATTTTCTCCCATCTCTCATCCTCGGTCATTTCCGCAAGCTCATCAATCGTATATGCTCGGGAAATTTCAATTCCGCTCGCCTCGGTTCTGCGCAAGGTTGCCATAACGCCGCCGCATCCGATCGCTCTGCCTATATCATAGCAAAGAGTCCTGATATAAGTTCCGCCCGAGCAAGCAACCGTGAGCTTGAAATCGCATGCAGAATCGGTCGCTTCAACGCCGATAGAGAAAATTTCAATCTCCCTGCCCTCTCTGTCAACGGTTTTGCCCTCGCGAGCGAGGTCGCAAAGCTTTCTGCCGTCAACCTTGAGCGCCGAATACATCGGAGGGATCTGAGTTATCTTGCCCGTAAAGGCCTCGCACACCTTTTTCATATCTTCAAGCGTCGGAAACGTATAATTATCAGACGTATAAACCGTATTGCTCGTGATATTTCCCGTCACGTCCTGTGTGTCGGTTTCAAATCCAAGTCGCAGAGTAGCCTCGTACACCTTTTTGTCCTTTGAAATATATTCGCAAGCCTTCGCCGCTCTGCCCACAAGCAGAACCAAAACGCCCGTCGCCATAGGATCAAGCGTGCCCGTGTGTCCAACTCGCGCGGTAGAAAAAAGCTTTCTCGCGCGGAACACGACGTCGTGCGAGGTAATACCCGAGGGCTTGTCAATAGCAATAAAGCCTCCCGGCTTGTTATCATTTTCAGATCGCTTCATTTTGCCCTCCGTCGACATTCTTTAAAACGCTACCTCTGCCGAGCAGATGGTAAATCCCTTCTCAGAAAAATTCTTTTCGTATTCGGTCATTACGTTCGCCTCTGCGCGCTCGCTGTTGTGAAGGTCGCGCGTCTGCCATACGATCTCAAGACCGCAAGCCTCAAATTCCTCAAGACTGAAATCGAAAAGTCCTACGTTATCGGTTTTAAGCACAAGCTTTCCGCCAACCTTCAGCACCTTGCGGTAAGCTTCAAGGAAGCCTCTATGCGTAAGTCTTCTCTTGGCGTGACCCTTCTTGGGCCAAGGGTCGCTGAAATTCAAGTAAATCGTGTCAACGCTATGCTCGGGAAACCACTCGCAAAGATTATTCGCGTCGCCGATAATAAAGCGAAGGTTGTCGGGACGGCTCTCGCCGCTCTTCTTCGCCTTTTCAAGCGCTATGCAGCATACGTCGGACACCTTTTCCATAGCGATAAAATTCACGTCAGTATATTTTGATGACATTCCGCAAGCAAAATTTCCCTTGCCGCAGCCGATCTCAAGTGCCAAAGGCTTTTCCTTGTCAACAAAAGCGTATTTGGGGTCACATTTCAGCGCTTCAAAATCCTGTATCATAAGCTCGGAGCAGGCCAAGATCCTTTCAGCTCCGTGCTTTTTCTTTCTCATTCTCATTTGTATTTTTTCCTCAAAATCAAAATTATAAATCCAATAACTACAAGCGCAAAAGTCACAGCGCCCAGGATCAACGCCGTCGTCGCAATCGCATCCCCGAGCGCGACGCCGTCATCAAGCTCGTCCTCAATAGCGTCGGAGACAATCTCGGTCCCACCGTCCTCGGATACATCCTGTCGGGGCTCGCTCGCATATGATGCATTTCCATAGATTTCAGCATAGTACGCCTGTGCATCGGCATTGGGCTCTGTATTGTCGCCAAGCCAATAAATATAAATGTTATTTATGTTACCCGTCGCCTCGGGAGAGATCTTCAGCGCCACGATATTTCCAAGCTTATCCTTGGGAAACGCGCCGTTTTCAACCTGCTCGGACTGAGGCGTGAGATTTTCGACCGACTCGGAAAAGCTCGCATTGGTTTCGCCCGCAAGCAAGCCGTTAACGTAAATTTCAATTTTCTCGGGCATCTTGTTTTCATCTGCGGACACCTTAATGCTCACCGCAAATCTGTCGGGAGGATTTCCATCGCCGCTCAAAGCAAAAATAAGCCCGCTCGGGTCGTCCGGGTCAAGCAAGCTCTCAACATCAAGCGCCGAAATACTGCTCTCACCCGCAATAACGGAAATATCACCGCGACCGTCAGGGGAAACGTAGACCTCGATATAATAATCATAATTGTACGCTATCGCCATTGATACGCATCCGTTCGCGTTCTCGTCATAGCTTACAACGTACTCGACAACGTAATCGCAATTCAAATGATCAAAGCAATTCACGTCACCGCAAGGCCACCCGCTATTGCTTCCCGCCATATAATAGAATGACGATTTAGAATAAATATTGTCAAATGACGCGGGATATCCGCCATCGTCGGTCATAAATACGTCCTTACCGACGAGAAGCCAGGGCTTTCCGATTTCCTCGCTCGTGTAGATAGGGTTTTCGATAAAGCCGCCGCTCATATTAAAAAGCGTGTAGATTCTACCTGCGCCGCTTGCATTTTCCGCCGCCGCAGTCAAAGAGCAAAAGCTTATGACGATAAGGCACGCGCATATAAACCAAATTATTCTTTTTCTCATTGTTAAATTATACGTTGAATCTGAAAAGAACGATGTCGCCGTCCTTCATTACGTATTCCTTACCCTCGCTTCTCACAAGTCCAGCTTCCTTTGCCGCAACCATATTTCCGCAGGAAACAAGATCGTCAAACGCAATAACCTCAGCTCTGATAAAGCCGCGCTCAAAATCGCTGTGGATCTTGCCCGCCGCCTGAGGCGCCTTCGTGCCGCGAGTGATAGTCCACGCGCGTACCTCCTCGGGGCCCGCTGTAAGATAAGAAATAAGACCGAGAAGCGAGTAGCTTGCCTTAATGAGCTTGTCAAGACCGCTCTCCTCAATGCCCATATCCTCAAGGAAAAGGGCCTTTTCCTCCGCGTCAAGCTCCGCGATCTCGGACTCAATGCCCGCGCAAACCGCGATAACGCCCGAATGCTCCTCTTCGGCAAACCTCTTAACACTCATATAAGCCGCGTTGTCCACGGGCTCGCCCGTAGCGTCGTCCTCGGATACGTTTGCAACGTAAATCACCGGCTTCAAGGTAAGCAAGGGCGTGTCGTAAAGAACCGCGAGCTCGTCCTCTGTAAGCGCCATGGTTCTCGCGCACTTGCCCTCCTCGAGCGTCGCGTAAATTCTCTCAAAAAGCTCAAGCTCGGACGCGAGTGTCTTGTCGCCCTTCATAGCCTTCTTGGTTCTGTCCATTCTTCTCTCGACCATTTCCATATCGGAGAAAATAAGCTCCATATTTATTGTTTCAAGGTCGCGCAGAGGGTTTACCGAGCCGTCCACATGAATGATATTGTCATCCTCAAAGCATCTTACAACGTGTACGATGGCATCGCACTCTCGAATATTAGAGAGGAACTTGTTGCCAAGACCCTCGCCGCGTGACGCGCCCTTAACAAGACCTGCGATATCAACGAACTGAATGATCGCGGGAGTGTACTTCTTGGGGTCATACATCTCTGCGAGCACGTCGAGGCGCTTGTCGGGCACCGTTACGATACCGACGTTGGGCTCAATGGTGCAAAAGGGATAGTTCGCGGATTCCGCGCCCGCGTTTGTCAATGCGTTAAAAAGTGTGGACTTTCCGACGTTCGGAAGTCCTACGATACCAAGTTTCATTTTTATCTATTCTCCTTTAAAAGTCCTTATTTTTCAAGGGTTTTCGCGCTTTGGCGTTTTGGCTCTACTCCATTTTTACGCCATTTTCGCATTGATTTGTA
>CAZMKU010000071.1:0-9288 GCA_964567085.1 uncultured Clostridium sp. | reverse complement strand
CAAAATTGCGCAGGTTAACCAGAGCGAGCATCTCGCTCACCTTCTTGGCAATTTCTGATTCCTTGATTTTCTTAACCCTGAGTCCGAACGCGATATTATCGTACACGTTGAGATGTGGGAAAAGCGCGTAACGCTGGAACACAGTATTTACAGAGCGCTTATGAGGAGGAACGTCAGCCACGTTCTTTCCGTCAAAATAAACCTCTCCCGAATCGGGCGTTTCGAAGCCGCCTATCATACGGAGAGTTGTGGTTTTTCCGCATCCCGAGGGACCGAGAAGAGTTACGAATTCCTTGTCGCGAATCTCAAGAGAGATCCCGTCAAGAACGATCTCACCGTCAAACGCCTTGGTGAGATTCTTTAAATTGATGATGACATCCTTTTCCATTACACATAAAAACTCCTTTGATAAAGAAATAATCCGAAATTTTTAATGCATATTCAGATGAGATAATTCCTTGCGGCTCGCGCCAATGGGGAAAGCATATCATTTTCTGTTTTTTGCAAAAATCGCAAAGCAAGGAATCGGGCCTTGAGGCGCTCTGCGATATTTACACTTACTTTGCCGAAAAAATGCGGTATTTCGACAAATAAATATAGTGTGATAGCATACATTGTATCACATTTTTCAGAATTTTGCAATAGATTTTCAAAAAAACTGAAATAAAAGAAAAATGTTTATATTTTTGTAAAATTTTAATCGCAATCAGCCGTTAAAATCCCCCGCTCATTCTTGACTTTAGGCGGAAAAAGTAATATAATAGATTTAGATTTCAAACGGAGATTTTACTATGCACGCCAACTATCACACCCACACGCCGCGCTGCAATCACGCGACAGGCGACGAGAGAGAATATATAGAGACCGCCATCGGAATCGGAATGAAAATTTTAGGCTTTGCCGACCACGCGCCGATGCCCTTTCCGCCCACACACCGCTCGGGCTACCGTATGAGACTTGACGAGACTGCGGAATATATAAACAAGCTCAAGGCTTTACGAGAGGAATACAAAAGCGATATTGACATCAAAATCGGCTTTGAAGCAGAATATTTCCCCGCTCTTTTTGAGCCACTGCTGAAATTTCTGTCCGCCTATGATTACGATTATCTTATTTTAGGTCAGCACTTTAACGAAAACGAATATGACAGCAAGCATTACAACGGCCTGCCGACCGACGACGAGCGGATACTCAAAAGATTTTACTCCCAGATGCTCGAAGCGTGGAGCACGGGCAAATTCTTATATATCGCCCACCCCGATCTGCTCAAATTCACGGGCGACTCCGCAATTTACAGAAAGCGCACCGAGAACTTTTGCCGCAAAGCGTCCGAGCGCGGTATTCCGCTTGAAATAAATATGCTCGGCATATCCGAGGGCAGACACTATCCGCAGTCAGTCTTCTGGGATATAGCGGCGCATTACGGCTGCGCGGCTATTATCGGCTGCGACGCGCACTCCCCTGCCGATCTTGCGAACGAAAAGGCTTACGAATCCGCGAGAAATATCGCCGAGAGCCGTAGGATCCGACTTCTCGACTCAATTACGATCTGACGAGGTATATATGAAAAACAAAAATAAAAACCGCGCGCATCCCATAAAGCATTTCTGCACGATAACGCGCCACAGACACAAGGTAATAGCTCACTGCTTCCGCGCGGGCATTGGTTTTCAGGGACTTTTTCACGATCTGTCCAAGTACTCCCCCGCCGAGTTTATCCCAAGCGCGCGCTACTATACGGGCTACCGCAGTCCCACCGAGCTCGAGCGCGAGGATCGTGGCTGCTCACTCGTGTGGATGCACCACAAGGGCAGGAATAAGCACCATTTCGAATATTGGAACGACGTAAACCCCAAAACAAAGGAATACGAGAGCGTTCCCATGCCCAAAAAATACGTCGCTGAAATGTTCTGCGACAGAGTTGCCGCAAGCAAAATTTACAAGGGTAAGGACTACCACGACGGCTCGGCTTACGAATATTTCGCAAATGGACGCGCAAAGAAAATGATGCATCCCGACACCATAGAAATAATCGAGAGATGGCTCATAATCCTGCGCGACGAGGGAGAGACGGCCGCTTTCTCGCAGATCAAAAAAGAATTAAAAACAAAATAATCACATACGTACAAGCTCCGTATGAATACAATGTATCAAATATTGTACTCATACGGAGGTTTTTTATATGAAACGAAAGAAACTCGCGGCGCTTTTTTTGATTTTTATTCTCATAATTCAGCAGTCGCTTATATTCTGCTATGCCGAGGAGGCGACGGGTGGCGACTATGTACTCACGGGCGACACAGAAATGGACTTCGATTGCGAGAGCGCGGTGCTCATTGACGCAAAAACGGGAGCTGTCATTTACGAAAAGAACAAGGACGAGGCGCTTCATCCCGCGTCGGTTACCAAAATTATGACGCTTCTGCTCGTTTCCGAGGCTATAGCCGACGGACGAATCAAAATGGACGATACCGTAACCGCATCGGCTCACGCGGCAAGCATGGGCGGCTCGCAGATATTCTTAAAGGAGGGCGAGCAGATGTCAGTCGAGGATATGCTCAAGAGCGTTATAATCTCCTCGGCAAACGACGCGGCGGTCGCTCTCGCGGAGCACGTTTCGGGAAGCGAGGCCGCGTTTGTCGCCGAGATGAACAAGCGCGCTGCCGAGCTCGGTATGAAGAATACCAACTTCGAGAACACGAACGGCCTTGACGACACCACCGAAAATCACAAGACCTCCGCGTACGATATCGCGCTTATGTCGCAGGCGCTCATTGAGCACGAATTTATTTTACAGTACAGCTCCACGTGGATGGATACGATACGAAACGGCGAGTTCGGTCTTACGAACACAAACCGACTCGTGCGCTTCTATCGCGGCTGCACGGGGCTTAAAACGGGCTCGACCGCCAAGGCGGGATTCTGCGTTTCGGTTACCGCCGAGCGTGACGGCGTAAGCCTTATCTGTGTGGTTATGGGCGCGCCCAATCGCGATACGAGAAATAATATCGCCGCAAGCCTTCTTGATTACGGCTTTTCAAATTACGCGACTTATACGTACGACGCGGGCGAATTTCAGAACATCAAGGTCGCGGGCGGCAAGGAATCTACCGTCGGCGCGCGCCACGACGGGTTCTCCATGACCGTCAAGAAAACCGACCTCAAATACATCGATCCGAGAATCTCCCTACCCGACACGGTTGACGCGCCTATAAGCGCAGGCGACAAGATCGGCGAAGTCGAGTTTTATCTTAATAACCAAAAGATCGGCTCGGTTGATATTTTATCAGACAACACCGTCGAGCGCATCACGGTTGGCGATTTGTTTGGCAGGATATTGAAAAGATCGTTTTGTGTGTAGAACAAGATTGTCTGCAGGGCAGAGGCTTGCTCCCGCCGCGTATATTAAAATCACTCTGTGCGCAAACGGGTCGACAGAGGACGTCGACTCCTATATTGACTTAAACAACAAAATAAGCGAGCACCACTGATGCTCGCTTATCTTTTATCCAAAAATATAATCCCTTACAACAATCGCGGATTCCTTATCCGTATTGACCTTTGCTACGTAGAGCGGCAGGGATTTCAGCATTTGCGCGATATTTTCCGCGAACTGTCCGTCAAAGCTTCTGCCCTCGGGCGCGATCGTTTGATTTGCCATTCTCAATACGGCATCCTCGGGAGAAATTCCCTTGATCTCGGGGGTCTCACCGCGCTCGACAAACACGATAGCGGAGAGCGGCACGCTTAATTTTCCGCCAAGCCCCTCCTTGCCGCGCCACGGTGTCGCGTTCGCGACAAATGCGCTACCATCGCGGCTTATTATCGGCTTGTCGCCGTTTACAAACTCAACGTCATCCCAAAAGCTGTGCTTCCAGAGCATCGCGTGTGTGGTCTTTCCGACACCGCGGCTCGCCACGAATGCAATTCCACAGCCCTTATAGGAAATAACGCTCGAATGAAGAAGAAATGCTCCGCGTTCGGCAAGCTTTGCCGAAATTTTCTTATAAACGAGTATTCTCTCGGCCGTCGCATCGGAAAGCCCCGAAATACCGCGGCTTGAAATAAAGGTCTTTATCTCGTCGAGAGTGACCTTAACTCTGAAGTCGGGAGCGCCGTCGCACAAAAAATCGCGGCAGTATTCTTTCACGTGGCTGTGAATGTTGTCAATTTCAATCACGGTTCCTGCCAAACAGATCTTGAACATACGCTCCTCCCCTCAAATATTTTTAGCAAAAAATCAGAACTTTTCTATATTCTGCTTTACGTACTTAACCATCTTCTTCTGAACGTAAAGCTTATTATCGGAGAGGAACTTCTTTGTCTTTTCGGCATCGCCCTCTGCCGTCCTGTGAAGGTGTCTTATTGCCTTTCCGAGATCGGCGTCGCCGCCCGACGTAAGCGCGTCCGAGATCGAAACTATAATATCGTCGGAGGCGTTAAGGTAAAGCTGCCAGATAGTATCGTTGCCGCGGTCGATGAGGTCGAAAAGAACCTTATAAGCCGCGAGAGGACGGAACTGGTTGTCCTCACCGAAGATCTCGTTTTCGCTGCCAACGACGTCTCTTTCCCACACCTCGCGAGCGTTCTTTGCTACGTGAGACATAAAGTACGTCATCTTGCGGTTTACGTGGTCGAACGAAAGCTCCTCAAGAGGCATATTCGTCCTCGTGCCCGTTTCGTAAAGGAAGAAATTGGGATCAACCTTACCCGAGATGGTGCTAACAAAATAAATGCAGACACAGCCGAGCAAGATCATTACAACGCTCGTTATAATAAACATTACCTTCAAAAAGCCGAAGCTGTCGCCCGCGCCGAAGATAAGCATAAGTATTCCGCCTAAGATGAGCAGACCGCCCAAAATCAAAAATATAAGGGGCATTTTTTTCTTGAGATTGTTAATATCCATATTCCAATATCCTTTCTTGCCAAATTATAGCAACAAGCAGGTCGCAATAACCCATATTATCTTACCTTACATTATAACACAATACTCGAATATTTGCAATAGATTTTGCGCAAATTACTTGAATTTTTTGGCAGCGCCCCGCCCTGCCGTCTTGACAAACGCGCAGCGATATTATATAATATAAACAACAAAAATTTTGTATAATAACTTTCGCGAAAGGAGAAGCAAAATGCCTTATTCGGTAAATCTGCAGGAATTCCCCCCGATAATCCGTGAATTTGCGGCGTACAAGTCTGCAATACAAAACTGCTCGAAAAAGACCGTTGACGAATATCTGCTCGACCTTCGCACGTTTTTCAGATACCTTTACGCCAAGGACCACGGAATCTCTCCCGAATCCGAGGACTTTAATGAAATATCCATTCTCTACGTGGATATTGATTACATAAAGAAAATAACTACCGAGCATATATACGATTTTCTGCTCTACGCGGGAAGCATACGCGACAATATGTGGGCGTCGAGAGCGCGGAAGCTATCCGCTATCAAGGGCTTTTTCAAATTCCTGACGGTAAAGCGAGGTTATCTTGATGAAAACCCCGCGGCAAATATTGAAGCTCCCAAGCCCAAGAAATCCCTGCCGAAATTTCTTTCGCTTCAGGAAGCGTTGGCTTTAATCGAGACCGTGAGAAACGATACAAGCTCCAAGACCCGCCTGCGCGACCTTTGTATGATCACGCTCTTTCTCAACTGCGGAATGCGACTCAACGAGCTTGTAGGAATAAACGTGACCGATATTGAAAAGAATTACGAGCACGTACGGGTTGTCGGCAAGGGCGCGAAGGAGCGAATCATTTATCTCAACGACGCCTGCAAGACCGTGCTCTGCGAATATATGGAGACCGTTCGCATGACCGAAAAATACAAGGGAGTGACCGACAAGGCACTATTCTTGAGCAACCGCGAAAAGCGCATCAGCGACAAAACGGTTCAGGCAGTCGTATACAAATATCTGGATATGTCGGGACTTGGCTCAAAGAACTATTCCGTGCACAAGCTCCGCCACACCGCCGCTACACTTATGTACCAAACGGGCAACGTGGATATCCGCGTGCTCAAGGACATTCTCGGCCACGAGCAGCTTTCAACCACTCAGATCTACACTCACGTAAACGATAAGCAGATGATGAACGCGATGAATCAAAATCCGCTCTCAAGCGTAGTAAAGACACGCGCGGACATCAAGACCGACGACGAATAAGGAGGACTTATGGACAATTCTATTGACCTTTCAAAATACCCCATAGGCTCTCTCCACGGCGTCGGCAAGGTCAAGGCGCAGGCGTACAACCGCCTCGGCGTCGAAACTCTGCGCGACCTTATCTACTTCTTCCCGAGAGCATACGAGAACCGCTCTCACGTTTCCCTGCTATGCGAGGCTCCCACCGACGTAAAAAGCGCGCTTATACTGACCGTTGCGACAAGCCCAAGGCTCCACCGCATCAAAAAGGGTATGACGCTGCTCAAATTCCGCGCTTTCGACGAATCGGGCGTGTGTGAGATAACCTATTTCAATCAGGACTACTTAAAGGACAAGTTTCCCATAGGCGCTCTCTTCAGATTTTACGGCAAGGTAGAGCGAGTGGGCAACAAGTACGAGATGTCCTCACCCGTAGCCGAGCCGTATTTTGAGGGAAAGCCCCTGCCCCCCTTCGCTCCCATCTATTCGCTGACCGAGGGCTTGTCGCAAAAGCAGATAGCAAGCCACGTTGAGGCCGCGCTCACACTCGCGGGCAAGAGCTTTGCAGACTACATACCGAAGGATATACTCGACAGGCATAATCTTTGTGATATAGGCTTTGCCTTAAACCAGATACACAAGCCGACCGACGTAAAATCCTTAGCCGAGGCGAAAAGACGCCTTATTTTCGACGAATTCTTCAAGTTTGCGGCAGGAATGTCTCTCTCGGCAAAAAAGGTAACCCGAGATGAGACCGCGCGTCCCTGCCCCGACACCGATATATCAAAGCTTCTCGAAATGCTCCCCTATACACTCACGAACGGTCAGGCGCAGGCGATCTCCGACATAGCCGAGGATATGAAAAAGGCCCTGCCCATGAGCAGAATAATTATAGGCGACGTTGGCTGCGGCAAGACGGTCGTTGCGGCGGCGGCTATGTATATTGCGGTCAAAAACGGCGGTCAAGCGGCTCTTATGGCGCCGACCGAAATACTTGCGCATCAGCATTACGACGACCTCTCACCGCTTTTTGCAAAATTGGGAATTAAATGCGCGCTCCTCACGGGCTCGCTCACACCCTCGAAAAAGGCGAAAATACAAAGCCTTATCGCAAGCGATGATCCCGACGAGCGAATCGACATCGTCATCGGCACGCAGGCGCTTATTTCCGACAAGGTGGAATTTTTCTCCCCCGCGCTCACGGTTGTCGACGAGCAGCATAGATTCGGCGTAAATCAGCGCGCGACTCTCTCCAAAAAGAGCCGCCACACTCATATGCTGGTTATGAGCGCGACGCCTATACCCCGCTCGCTTGCGCTCGTTATGTACGGCGACCTTGACGTGTCAAAGATTACCGAAATGCCGAGCGGCAGACAGATGGTTGACACCTTCCTCGTTGACGAGAGCTACCGCGCGCGCCTTGACGCGTTTATTGAAAAGCAGGTGAACGAGGGCTCGCAGGTCTACGTCGTTTGTCCCGCGGTCGAGGAAAAGGATCTTGAGGACGACGAGATCGACCTCTCGGGAATTCCTATGTCAGCGCTTGATTTTATCGAGAAGCCGACTCAGCCTCCGCTCAAGGCGGCGGTTCAGTATGCAAAGGAGCTGTCCGAAAGGCTCCCGAATATCCCGATCGCATTCGTTCACGGCAAGCTCAAGCCGTCGGTAAAAGACTTCGAAATGGCAGACTTCGCGGCGGGCAATATCCGCGTGCTCGTTTCGACCACGGTCATCGAGGTCGGCGTAAACGTGCCCAACGCCACGCTTATGATAGTCGAAAACGCCGAGCGCTTCGGTCTCTCCCAGCTTCATCAGCTTCGCGGACGAGTTGGACGCGGAAGCAAAAAATCCTGGTGCATACTTGTCAGCGGAACGAAATCCAGAAATCAGCTTTCCGAGGGCGCGAGAAACAGACTCGAGACCATGTGCCGCTCGTACGACGGCTTCAGTATTGCCGAGGAGGACTTAAAGCAGAGAGGCCCGGGCGACTTTCTCCGTCTTTCATCAAGCCGCGAGATAAGGCAGAGCGGAGACACGTATTTCAAGCTTGCCGATATGTGCGAGGACGCGTCTCTTATGGACGAGGCGTTTGCCGAGGCGCGCGAGCTTGTATCCGAAAATCCCGAGCTTTACGGCTGCGAGGCGCTTCTTGAAGATATACAAAAAATGTTCACCTTGCAAGGTGATATTATAAGCTGAAAATATTTAAATTTAAGATATTCACCCGAGGTATTCCAATGAAAACACTCATAAACAAGATAAAGGCAAACAAAGCCATAATAATCAAATATCTCCAGATGATACTGACGCTCGCCATAATCTCCTTTGCGACTCTTTTGGTTCTGTTCTTGACAAAGGTTCTGTATTACGACGGCGGATTCAAGCTTAACAAGGCGCTGTTCGATTCGTTTATGGGAGAATGGTACGGCTTCATACTCTTTATTTTGATCCAGACTGTGCTCAGTATGCTTTTGTGCATAATTCCAGGTATTGCCGCGGCGTTTGTCGTGTTCAGCACCATACTGTTTCCTAATCCCTGGATGGCATTTCTGTTCTCATATTCCTGCGTCATCATATCCTCTGCCTCGCTCTACATAATAGGCAGAAGGGGCGGATACAGAATATGCGAGAAAATGCTCGGGAAGGAGGACTGCGAGAGGTCGGTTGAGCTTCTCCGTACCCGAGGCACCGTGTATTTCCCGCTTATGATGCTCTTCCCGATCTTCCCCGACGATGCGCTGGTTATGATTGCGGGAGTAACAAAAATGAAGCTCTCCTGGTTTATCCCCTCCATCGTGCTTTGCAGAGGCGTGGGCGTAGCTACCATCGTATTTGGTATATCCATCATCCCCTTTGAAAAATTCACGTCAATCTACGATTGGCTTATATTTATCACGGTTTGCGTATTCTGGCTTATGCAAATTTTCAAGCTCGCAAATAAGATTGACCGCTATTACGCCAAGAAAAGAGCCGAGAAATCAGAAAAAAAGAACGACTCCGATACGTTTCAATAAATCTATCGGGTGACAAAAAAGCAAGAGCAAGAACAGAAGGCTTCATCCCTTAGCGTAGTGCCCTTAAGGGCACTACGCGTCGATATAAATCCGCTATCGCGGATTTTCGATATACGCTTACGCGT
>CAZMKU010000070.1:6182-9294 GCA_964567085.1 uncultured Clostridium sp. | reverse complement strand
ATCAACTGTCCTTGCATTTCCTCTGAATTCGCAAATCCCGCGGGAGTTCCCATCTCCGCCATTATCTTTGGCGGCCGCAGAGCAAAGACCGCTCCCCTCGTATATCAGTCGACCTCTTGGCAGAACGGCGCTTTCATCGGATCAATTATGGCTTCCGAAACAACGGCTGCAGCCGCAGGCGCGGTTGGCGTAGTTCGCCGCGATCCTATGGCTATGAGACCCTTCGTAGGCTACGATATGGGCGATTACTGGGCACACTGGCTCAAGATGGGTACGCTTATCCCCAATGCTCCCAAGATCTTCCACGTTAACTGGTTCAGAACGGATGACGAAGGACACTTCATCTGGCCCGGCTTCGGCGACAATATGAGAGTTCTTATGTGGATACTCGATCGCTGCGACGGTAAGGTTGACGCCAATATTACTCCTATCGGCTATATCCCCAACGCCGAGGATATTTGCATTGACGGACTTGAAGGCATCACGCTTGACACTATCCGTGACCTTCTTACGGTTGACAAGGCCTCCTGGCTCGAGGACGTTGCAAACATCAAGGACTTCTACGCGCAGGTAGGCGCAAGAGTACCGCAGACTATGTACGACGAGCTTGCGGCTCTTGAAGCAAGATTAAAAGCATAATTAAAACAAAAATAACCGCTCGGCAACCTGCCGAGCGGTTATTTTTGTTTACGTCTTTCTGCAAAAAAATCAGATAACAGCCTTCTTCCTTCATCCTCCATAACGCCGCCGACGATCTCGGGCTTATGATTTAAGGGATAGTCGTTGAAATTAAACACGCTTCCGCAAGCGCCCGCTTTGGCATCCTTTGCGCCGAAAACGACCCTCTTTATACGGGAATTAACGATCGCGCCCATACACATAGGACAGGGCTCGAGGGTCACGTAAAGCTCGCAGGAATCAAGATGCCAACCGCCCAAGGCTTCACAAGCCTTACGAATAGCCTGCATCTCGGCGTGCGCGGTCGAATCGCCATGAGCTTCCCTTTCGTTATGACCGCAAGCAATGACCTCTCCGTCCTTAACGATTACCGCGCCGATCGGCACGTCCTGACTCTCAGCGGTCTTTTTTGCCTCGTCGAGCGCCTTTTTCATGTATTCATTATACTTTTCCATATCATACACCCAAATTCATAAACACCGCCATACCGAGAAGAAGCGCCATATTGCCTACCGCGAGAATTATAAATACAAGATTGCACGGAGCGAAAAAGCCCTTGAGAGCATATCCGCGGGAAAGCTTATATTTCGGCTCGTCCTTTTCCTGTGAATGAAATTCATTGACACCGAAAAGTCCACGCTCAAGTGTTCTCGGCAGCATCTCCATACGGAGCGAGCTTTCGCGTTTTTCTTTTGAGCGGCGAACGAGATAACGACCCAGCAAAATTCCGCCGATAACGAGGCCTATAAGCATTATTCCCCAGAAAATTGCCATATAAAGAATATCGGCGAGCTGACCCTCAACCGTATAGATTATCGCATTCAGGATAACGCTTACGAGGTTATTTACGAAGTGAAGTATAATTCCGCCCCAGATTGACTCGGATTCGATCGCCATAACCGCAAGGATTATACCGAGCGCTACCGTGTAAAGTATCTGCGCGGGATTCTGGTGCATAAGTCCGAACAGTATCGCGCTTCCGAATATAGCAGTCTTTTTTCCGTAAGGCAGGAGCGCGGCAAGTATGAGGCCTCTGAAAAGGAATTCCTCGCAGAACGCGGGCACGATAGCCGTTCCGATTATGTCAAGTATAAAATTGTGCGCATAATACGTTTCGGGAACGGGCGAGGATATAAGCTCGCTGAAGTTTATCGGCAGGAGCAAAAGATGATTGAGCTCCGCAAAAAAGAAATTCACGCCCACAGCCGCGGGAATTATAAGCCAGAGCTTTTTTGAAAGCTTAAACTTCAAATTAAGCTCGGGGAACGAATGCTTCTTTGATATAGCCTTAAAGAAAAGCACGGGAAACATAAAGGAAAACAAATATGCGGCGTAATAGGAAAGCGACAATATTACGTCCAGAAAATCGCTCGGAAATTTTGTCGCCACAAGCTCCTGCGCCGCCGAAATCACAACGGACATAATGTTAAATATAAGGTAAAAAACAAGCAACGCCGCCCCTATTCTGTTGCACAGAGAACGGTACTGTCTGTCTGTATCACTCAAAAGCATGCTGTCACTCCTCTCTTCAGGCTTTATTTTTAAGGTATTCTATAGCGAGCGGATGAAGCGCTCCGTCAAGCGCATCGAAATTATCTCCGCTCTCGATTATTTTTCTTACCGACGTCGAGCTGACACCGTCAAATTCAGGATCTGCGGGCATAAACAAAGCTTCGACTTTCGGGTTATGCGCGCGGTTCCAATTGGCGTGAATAAGCTCGTATTCAAGGTCGTTTGCATTTCGCACTCCCCGAACCACAGCGTACGCGCAAAGCTCGTCACATGCGTCTATAAGCATTCCGTCAAAGTATATTGCCTCGGCGTTCTCGATATGCGACACCGAGCGTCTTACAAGCTCGAGCCGCTCCTCGGGCGAGAACATATAGATTTTTGATTTTAAGCTTTTGTCATATTTCGATGAATCGTTGTTCATCACCGCAACGTAAACCTTCGAGAATATTTTACTCGCGCGCTCGATAATATTTACGTGACCCAGGGTAATAGGGTCAAAGCTTCCCGGAACCAAAGCGTTCATATTGACCTCTCCTTCAATTTCAATACCGTTACGTGAGCCGCGCCGTATTTCGCGCGCCTTGTAACCTCAAATTCTTCTTCAAGCAATGGAGCATTCTCGAAAATATTCTCCTCCGCGCTCTCACAAACGACGATCGACGTAGGCTTCAAAAGATTATTTTTAAGCATAAGCTCAAGCGCCGATGAAACCGCGCGCAAAGCGTACGGCGGGTCAATAAACACGATGTCATACTGACCGCGAGCTCGGCGGAGGAAGTCATTCACGTCGGACTTTATTACGCGCGCGCCGTCAAGAAGCTTTGTTTTTATAATATTTTTATTGATGATATCTACGGCATCCTTTGAATTATCGACAAGTGTCGCGCTCTTGGCGTATCTTGAGAGCGCCTCAAGTCCCATC
>CAZMKU010000070.1:0-6172 GCA_964567085.1 uncultured Clostridium sp. | reverse complement strand
CATCTGCCCCGAGCCCGCGTAAAGATCAAGCACGTCCCTGCCCTCAATATCGAAGCTGAGCATTGAAAAAATCGCTTCCTTTGCTCTTTCGCTCGTGGGTCTCGTGTTGTCGCCCTCAAGCGTCAAAAGCTTTACTCCGCGGGATTTTCCCGTGATTATTCTCATCATATCAGTTTTTTCCTTTAAAATACTCTATTATATTCTCGGCGTCCGTATGAGATATTCCCTTGACTGCTTTAAGCTCGTCAAGCGATGCTTCTTTAATTTTTTGCAAGCCGCCAAAATGTGAAAGCAAGGCCTTGGCCTTGGCGTCGCCAATGCCGAATATCTTTGTAAGCGAGGATTTTTTTAGTGTCTTGCGCTTCGCGTTCTGCATTCTAGAGACGGTAAAGCGATGCACCTCTTCTTGAATATTGTAAATGAAGGTGAATACCGCATTTTCCTTTGCTATACTGATCTCCTCGCTATCCGTACAAAGCGCGCGGGTCTTGTGAAAATCGTCCTTGACCATACCAAAAACGGGGATATTTATTTCCATTTCGTCAAGCAAGGAGCGAACCGCAGAAACGTGACCGCGTCCGCCGTCAAGAAGGATAAGATCGGGATACTCGGAATACGAGCCCTCCTCATCGCAGAGATGGGAAACTCTGCGAGCTATCGCCTCGCGCATTGAGGCGTAGTCGTCGGGAGTATCACTCACACTCTTTATATTGAAATATCTGTAATCGGATTTCTTGAATTTTCTGCCCTCGGTTACTATCATTCCCGCGGTAATATGCTCTGAGCCGTAATTGGAAATATCGTATGCCTCAATTCGCTCGGGATAGGTCTCAAGACAAAGAAGCTCACTCAGACGGACGAGGACTCCCTCGTCCTTTTCGTTCTGTATCCTGTAATTCTTCGCCTTTTCCTCGGCGTTGTCGCGCACCATATCGCAAAGGGTTTTAAGCGCGCCGCGCTCGGGAGTTCTCAATATCACCTTATGCCCCGCGATAGACGAAAGATATTCGGACACGAGCGCGCGCTCGTCTCCGTCAAGCTCAAAAGACAAAAGAATTTCACGCGGAATATATTCGCGGATTTTGTAATGCTCGCAAATAAACGAGCTTATATTCTCACCGTCAAGAATTCTGTCCTGACCGAAAACGTATTCACTTCTGTCCGAAAGCTTTCCGTCACGGATATAAAACACCGAAACGGCGGTCGCAAGATCATCACAGAACAGTCCTATTACGTCATGCTCAACGTCGGGCGCGGCAACCACCTTCTGCTTCTGAGAAAGCTTATCGAGCGCGGAGATTACGTCTCGACACTTTGCCGCAAGCTCGTACTTTTCTTCCTCGGCATATGCAAGCATTTTCTCTGTGAGCTCGCCCTTTACCTGTGCCGTATTACCCCTCAAAACGTCTGCCGCAAGTTTGATTTTCTCGTTATGCTCTTCGCGTGAGACCCTGCCAGTGCAAAGTCCCTGACACTTATTCATCTGATAATAAATGCAAGGTCTGCCGCGGCCTATATCCTTCGGAAAGCTGAGCTTACAGGTCGGCAAGCCGAGAGCCGCAGAGAGCATATTTATTATGGAAAAAACTGTTGACGTGCCCGAATACGGCCCGAAGTATTTTCCCTTATCGTCAGCGCGTGTTCTCGTCATAACGAGACGGGGATATTCCTCATTTGTTATCTTGATATAGGGATATTTTTTTGCATCCTTCAGCCTTATGTTATATTTAGGATTATATTGCTTGATAAACGTATTCTCAAGAGTAAGAGCTTCCATTTCGGTATCGCACACGTAATATTCAAAATTTGATACGGCAGCTACCATATTAGCGGTTTTTACGTCCTTCTGGCTATTTCTGAAATACTGCGTCACACGGTTTTTCAGCTTCTTCGCCTTGCCAACGTATATTACCGCGCCCGACACACCGCGCATGATATACACGCCCGGTCGCATAGGTAAGCTGTTCGCCTTCTCGAGAAGGATCTTCATATCAGCTTCATTTCTTGGCATACCGACAGCTCCTTTCTTAAAAATACAAATAAAAACAGCACGGAGAGCAGCTGCTGCGACCCATCTCCGTGCTGAATTTACAAAGTAATAAAATTATTCATTAAAGCCGGCGTTAATGAGAGAAACAAGACCGTCAACAGCGGCTTCCTCATCGTAGCCCTCAGCGATAAGTGTAATTGTCATGCCCTTAGCTATACCAAGAGAAAGAACACCGAGCAAGCTCTTTGCATTAACCTTACGTCCGTCCTTCTCGACCATAATAGTGGACTTATAGCAATTCGCCTTCTGAATAAAGAAAGTCGCGGGTCTTGCGTGAAGACCGCTCGCATTTGTAATTACTACATCACAAGATTTCATATATACACCTCAAAAAAACAGTTAATTCGTTATTATACATTATGATACACTATAAGTATATCAAAAAAGGCATATAAAATCAAGGGTCAATATATAGTATATTTGTTGGATTGCCTTGCATTTTTTTGTATAAAATGCACAAATTTCATTAACTTATGTCAATGTTGATCTTAAATCAATAATTGGATGTCTTTTGAATGCTTACAACAGTTATGGTGATTTCAACCGTTTCGGTATGTACCGTTAATTCCACGCCCTCAATAATGTTCTCATCACCGATAGCGTAATAATTACCCTTTTCGACCTTCTTGGCGTTTCCGTTAAGCTCGATAACTCCCGTAAGTCCGACGAAGCTGAGGTCATATGCGCTCTCATTCTCAGCTTCCTGAATGTCACCCTCTTCAACGGGCTCCGTAACCGTTTCAAGGATCACCGTTTCAAGAGGAGATTGACTTTTATTGTTCTCTGAAAATCCGATATAGCCCAGAAGCTCGCCGCTCTCAAAATACACCGCGTCCCCTGCCTTAACGTATCCGAGAATGCTGTCATATTCTCCGTCGCAGGAAAACGTAAGGATATACTCGTTATTATAGCTGTTTTTGTCCTCGGAAATACCGTTATAAATTCTGAATATAAGCGTTCCGATAAGGCAAAGCACGAGCAGAATAAGAAATACGTCAAAGGCGTTTATTTTAACTCGATTTTTCTTATTGTTATCCATAATAAACCTCCCTTGAATTATTTCTGATTTGCAGCAACTGCCGAAAGCCCGATGATCTCACATAAAAGAGCTCTGTTATTGATACGAACGGAAATAGCTCTTCCGACCGCGATCTTCTCGTCGTCAATGTTATAGCCCTCATCGTCGCGGTAAAGCGCATCGGCGCGCACGGTGACCGTCACGTATTCGGTGACAGCCGAATTGACGTTAGAAACCGAGACGTCGCGATTGACCTCGATAACGCTTCCGATATAAACCACAGAGCCACTTCTGTCTATGTATACGTTATTTCCCTTCTGTATTCCCTCCGTCTGCTCCAGAGGAACAAGCAGAGTATACTCAATAGTTGCATTATCGTACGCGTCGTCAAATTTGATAATAAGAAAATACGCGCCGACAACCAGAGCCGCAACAATCACTATCAAAAGAACCGAAATGAATATGTCAAGCCCTATTGGGAATTTATTTTTCTTTGAAAATACCGAGCTTACGTTTCCGCGCGCCTTCGTGTATTTTTCTATAAAGCTGCTATTGACCGAGGAGCTCAAAACGTCTGCGGATCTTTCGCTATCCGCGCGTCTGAGCTTATCCTTGATCTTTTCCTTGTTTCTTTTGTTTGACATTTTTATATCCTCTCTACGACATCGACTTCATCTGCCGTATCCTTCATTGTTGATCTCGAAAAGGACTCGTTTGCTTCTCCGCTATAGATCTGCGAGGAAATAATGCCCGCGCAGAGCCAGAACAGATATCTCATCTGAACGTCCTCGAAAATACAGCTTACCAAGCCCAAGATCAATGCGGTTATAAAGCCGCTCAGCAATCCGAGCAAATGTATCTTAAAATCACGATCCTTCGGCCTCATAACGTATTTCAGTCCGTTTTTGAGCAAAAATACCGAGAACGCAACGAATATAAGCAATCCAAGCACGCCCGCCTCGCAGAGTATCTGCATATAGGCAGTACCAGGCAATTCAGCATCCCTGCTTGCGAGTGTCACGTAAGGCGCGAGCGCATTTCTGTACGTCTCGGTGCCGCTTCCGATTCCAAGCAGATTGCCGTCCTTAAGCATCCTCCACGTATCGTCAACCACGTGCGAGCGGTAAGAAGAAAGCTCGTGGCTATCGGGGAAAACCTCCTCGATAAGCTCGGAAAGAGCCGGAATATTATCTACGCCAAGCTGACCCACAATAATCGGCACGAGCGTAAATATCAATGCTGCGCACAATGAAATAATTATAATATTCGTGACCGATCTTGAGCTATGCAGGATAAGGTAAAGAGCAACGCCTATAAGGAGCGCTATCATTATTTCAAACGTACCGAAATAAGCAATACTCAACACAACGGGAACGAAGCAAAGCAGCAGTCCGACTACACCGCAAATTTTCTTTCTCTTAAAGCATTCCGCGATGAGGAGAGGAGAGATCATAGCCGCCCAGAGCCCGGGTATCTTGAGATCGCTCGCCGCGCCCAAGCCCGTATTGTCAACGATTGAGCGATAATCGGTTTGGAGCGAATTCTCAACTCCCGCGGAGATCTGAATATAATAGAGGTTAAAAAACTGCAGGAACGCGATCGCCACGAGCGACGCCATAAGTATCTTTACGCACACTCTTCTTACTTTATCGTTCCTCGTAAGATTTCCTCCAATGAAAAACGCTCCGAAGATTATAACCACGTTATATATGGAATGAACAAACGCGCCCTCGCCGCCCGAGGAGAAGATTCCCGCAATTATCATCGTAATTCCAAACAGGATAACCATAACGCCAGCATCGGAGATATGGAAGGTCCTCTTTCCGCGAAGGAGCTTGATGCCGTACGAAAATGCAGTCAGGACGACCAAAACGAACATAACCATATCTGGATGGCCGACGTACTGCAAAAACGGCATCAATATACACGAAAGAATTATGCCGATCTCAGGATAATTGAGTATCAGGATCGCCGCGATAAGCACGCCGAGCGCAATCAATATACTTATAGGACTTATAAAATACGAAAGCACTCCGCAAGCAATACCGACTACCGTCGACAAAAGCATCAAGGCAACTCCACCGCATTTTTTCTGATTCCGAAGTTTTTCCTCGGGGATGCAGAAAAATCCGACCGTAAGCTTTTTTGCCGTCTTGCCGCTCGAGAAAAGCTGAATTACGGATTTCGATGACGACAAGAACGGTATCGAGCATACCGTGAGAATAATACCCACGATAAGTCTTATATCATCGTTATATACAGGATTGGAAATAACGTAAATAGCAATAAAGTGAACTATTACCGAGCATATGCCAAAGCTCGCCAAAAACATACCGTAAACGCTCACGCTCATAGTAGTTATAAGCGACACCGCCGCGCGACACACACGCGCCACGAGTCCGTTTTCGAGTACCTGAGAGATCTTTTTGAGAAAGCTGTTTTCTTTCTTCAGGCTTCGCATCTTTGAGATACAAGCCTTACGGATAAAGCTATTCTCGAAGGTGTCTCCGCTATTCATTATCGCGCGCCCGATAAAGGACCCCAAAAAGAGCGCGGAGAAGAAGCTTACAAGTCTTGTGATCCACGTAACAAGGAAGGATCTGTTATGCTTCCCCTTCTTATTCTGACCTTGATTCGCAGTCAAAGCCTCACCTCCAATCAAAAATTCAAGCTATTATTTTGTGAGAAGATCGGGACGCTTTACCCTCGTGTCCTTGAGCGCCTCTTCCTCTCGCCATTTATCAATATTCGCGTGGTGTCCCGAAATGAGCACGTCCGGGACCTTAACGCCGTGAAATTCATACGGCCTTGTGTACTGCGGGTACTCGAGCATTCCCGAGGAAATGCTTTCCTTCTCGTAGCACTCGGGGTCGGAGAGCACTCCGTCAACCAAGCGCGCGACGCAGTCGGTAAGAATACACGCGGGGATCTCACCGCCCGTGAGCACGTAATCACCGATAGAAATTTCCTCGTCGACTATCTCGTCGATTATTCTTCTGTCCACGCCCTCGTAATGACCGCAAAGAATAATTAAATTATCATACTCCGCGAGCTCCTCTGCCTTCCTCTGATTGAGAACCGTGCCCGCCGGAGACATATATATC
>CAZMKU010000069.1:0-9374 GCA_964567085.1 uncultured Clostridium sp. | reverse complement strand
CCGAGATTTATGCACTGCATCATGAGATTCTGATACACGGACGAGCCTGGGAAACAGCCCGCGTTTTCAATAAGCGCGCCAACTCTTACTCTTACGCCGGGGTCGTCGTGGTCGCGGCCAAACAGAGAGATCTTGCCGCCGTCAGACACGAGATGACCGCAGATGAGCTTCATTGTGGTGGACTTTCCCGAGCCGTTCTCACCGATGAAGCCGTAGATCGCGCCCTGCGGCACGGTCATATTGAGATGATCGACCGCATACATTCCGCGAAAGCTCTTGGAAAGATTTTTGATTTCAATAGCGTTCATTTTCTACTCCTTAAAAAATTACTTTATAACAGCAACATAAGCGAGCCGCTATGCGCCTCGCTTATGTTTAAATTACTTTTTTGCTGCATCGTAGCGAGCGTTTGCCTGCTCGGTTCTTGCCTTTGCTTCCGCGATCTTCTCGTCGCGTACCTTCTGATCGGCCGAGGCTCTCTCCGTAGGGCTCATGTGAGCGTCGTCCCATGACTTTTTGGCATCTGCCTTTGCCTTGGCGTATGTGTTTTTGCCGCGGTTTTCCTCAAAGCTTGCGCGGGATTCTGCCTTTACTGCATTAAATTCCGCCTTGTCTACCTCGTGCTGCGCCATAGCGCTCTCCTTCATATCAGAGAATGCTTTCTTCAAAAAATTTGCCATGATTGTAATCTCCCTTTCTCATTTTGTAGCTTTATTATAATAACCGTTTGTTTTTGTAATTTTTGAGAAATGTTTAAGTTTTGTTAATTTGAAAAAAATTGTATTACAAGCAATATTCTTATCAAATTTTCAAGCTTTATTGACAAATTAACATAAATGTGATAGAATATATTCGTCACACAAAATGCATAAACTCAAACCAGTGAAGGGAAAATACTTTTGGTAAAAAGTGTTTTCTCCTTTTCCTCATACCTTCACTGGGAGAGCATTTGTGTGACAACAATTAAGGGGAAGCATTTTTTCGGTGCGTTCCTTTTGGGGCGCACTTTTTTATTGGCTTATAGGAGATATATATGAATAATGATATTCCAAAAAAAGTGATAGATGTTACCGGAAAATAGAGCTTATGCCGGGAGAACCTACCGTTTGTCTTGGCAACGGGGAGCAAGATTTTGAGTGTTGTTGCGACGAATGTAACTACTTTTTGCTTTGTTTTCCCGAATTTTATCCAAAAAACAATGATTTTTAGAAATTTTTTTACCTTTCTAATTATATATAAGCTCTGCACTCACGCGTTGCAGTGACAGGCGTCCTCGACGGTCCGCAACTATACACAAACAATATTAAACCTCCCTCCGAGAGGGAGCGAAGCGGCGTGAGCGTAATGAATGACATCACGGGTTTCCGATATTAATCCTCCCTCCGAGAGGGAGGTGGATTTTGCGAAGCAAAAGACGGAAGGAGCCTTTCGGTACTTTGAAAAAATCCAAACGTCAAGTCCACGCGCTCTCCCTCAGACTCGCTATTTGCTGCGCAAATGTACGCTCGCCAGCTCCCTCCCGGAGGGAGCTTTCATCTGTTAGTTTTCACTTCACAAATTTTGGAAGAAAACGTGAATCGCCCCTACAACTCTGCACTCTGCACTCGGCGGGAGCAAGCCCCCGCCCTACAACTCTGCACTCTGCACTTAAAAAAACCTGCTCAGCGGCAAGGGTGTGTTTTTATTTTGGCAGTATTGACAAGTATTAGATTTTATGATATAATTGGAATAGAAAGATAAAATTTTGACAATGTTGGATAAGTCCGGGAGGTAAATCATATGAAAATGCTTTCGATTATATTGATTTATATTGTATCTGCCTTGCGCATCGGAAATTGATTTGCTTGCGGGCAAAAAAATAATGTGGTCGCAAGCTTGATAAAAATATTGAATTCGTATTTAATGAAATCGTATGAATTATCAATCAAAAGAATAATTATTATTTAGTGAGGTTTTTATGAGAAAAGTTATTAAATCAGTTTGTTTGACGATTGCAATATTGCTCGCTATATCTTTTGTTGGATTTTTGGTATCTTGCGATAATTCTTCATCAAAGTCCATGAAAACCGCCCCCGACAAGATAAAGGATGAGACGGGTAAGCTTACCGACAATATGAAAAGAGAAATACAGACGGCATACTATAAAAAGGACGAGGAAAAAATTAAATCCCCCGATCAAGTTTCGGGAGTGTGCTATGGCGTATTTGATGATGTATGTTGTCTTATGATTACTTTATCCAATGAAATGTACATTGATGAATTGACCAAGGTTGAAGTCGGCGAATACAGATTCCTTTTCAAAAATTCAAATATAATGATCGTCTACTGCGAAGAAAAATTCTACAGCTTGACCGAGGCTTACGAAAGCGGTATTTTATCCGATGAAAACCTTGCCGAGCTTTACATTTTGTATAATAAAGTTGTATGGGGTGAACCTGATAATCAGGACCTAGGCGGTGAATTGTATGATGAAGGTTTACCTATGTCATCCGAAATAAAGCGCGAGATACAAATAGCGGAATTGATTAGTCAGCATGGAGCAAACTATGAGGAAAAGGGCTTTGCCACAGAGTACATTGGGGTAATTTGTTACGGTATATTTGATGACGTGTATTGTGTTCGGACTTGGGAGAGTGATATTCACGTTATTGCTATAGTTGAAGTCAAGGTTGGTGAATATACGTTTCATTTTACAAATCCCCAGTATATGCCGAAAATTTACAAAGAAGGCAATTTTTACAGCTTGAACGAGGCTTACGAAAACGGTATTATATCTGATGAGAACCTTGCAGAGCTATATGATTATTTTAAATAAATTTGAGTAAACAACCCAAATAAAGCTTTACACCCGCCGATGTCGACGGGTGTATTTTTTAATATGTCGGGGAATCGAGATACCACTCGTCGCCCTCTTTAACAAAAGTAATAGTAATAGTTCTGCGCTTATGCGACATTCCAACGTCGTAAGCCTCAAGCTCGACGGTGACGTAATCGTCGTCCGACGGCTTTACTATCTTCATCGTGGAATAATCGTAGACCTTTCTCTGATAATCAAAGGAGTCCGCATTTATCGCCTGATATAAATTGCCGCTTTCCTCGTAGAAACGAATAAATGAGCCGTCAGCGATAAGCACGCCGTCCACCGCCGTTTCGTAAAGAGCGCTCAAATACCTTGATGAGTATATTTTTTCAGCCTCCGTCTTTATGCTTGAAACATCATAATAAAGAGATTGCTCCATAATAAGATTATACACGGACTGACCTACGCCGTAATATATCTGTCTTTTCTCGGTAATAAGTGACTCACGCTCGTATACGGGGATTCCCGCGCCAAACAGAACCTCGTTCATTTCCGCTGACTCCTCAATAAGATAAACGAATCTATCGTAGACCTCGTCCATCTCGGGGGCCTTGCTGCCGCATCCCGACACACCTATTACCGATACAAGACACAGCATAACGCATACAAGCCTTACGCTAATCTTTAAAATTCTTTTTTTCATATTTTTATCTCAAATTTTTATCTTAAATCAGCTTTCGCTGTCCTCGGGCTGAGCCTCAACCGCCTCGGTCACCTCTGCGGCTTCCTCATCCTCAACAATATCCTCGTGAGGAACCTTTGTGAAGTTTGCGATAGCCTGATTTTCGTCCAGTCGCATCACTATCACACCCGACGCGCTTCTTGAATAAGTAGAGATATCTGCCACGGGAGTTCTGATGACGATACCGCCATCGGTTATCATCATAATATCATCGTCCTCGGAAACCGCCATAATGCCCGCGAGCTTACCCGTTTTCTCGGTAATGTTGTGAGCGATAACACCAAAGCCGCCGCGATGCTTCATAAGTCTGAAATCGTGGAACTCTGTCTTCTTACCAAAGCCGTTTTCGGTGATAGTGCAGAGCTTCTTGCCTTCCTCGACCTTGGCAACGCCGATAACGTAATCGTCGCCGCGAAGAGAAATACCGCGCACACCGCGAGCCGTTCTGCCCATAGGACGAACGTCACACTCGTCAAATCTTACCGCGTTACCCTCACGGGTCGCAATAATAAGCTGATTGTCGCCGTAGGTGAGCTCAACGAATACAAGCTCGTCGCCCTCGTCGAGATTTATGGCGATCTTACCGCCCTTACGCTGATATTCGTATTCCGTGAGAAGTGTCTTCTTCACGACGCCAAACCTCGTAACCATCGTAAGATACATATTCTCGGAGAATTCCTCAACGGAAATAAAGCTCGTAACCTTTTCGCCCTGAGCGAGATCGAGAAGGTTGACTATATTAGTACCCTTGGCGGTTCTGGACGCCTCGGGGATCTTGAACGCGCGCATGGTCTGAACGCGTCCGCGGTTTGTAAAGAACATAACCGTGGAATGGCTGTGTACGAGTGAAACCTTTTCAATAAAGTCCTCGTCGCGAGTCGTCATACCCGTAATACCCTTACCGCCGCGTCTTTGCGCGTTATACGTATCGGAGGGAAGGCGCTTGATGTAGCCTGCATTCGTAAGCGTAATTACGCAATTATGCTTTTCAATGAGGTCCTCAAGGTCAATTTCCTCTGTTGAAATCTCAATGTTGGTTCTTCTCTCGTCGCCGTACTTCTGCTTGATTTCAAGCATTTCATTCTTGATGATCTCGCGTACCTTGGATTCGTCGCGGAGAATTTCTTCAAGCTCCTTAATTAAAGCGTAAAGCTTTTCAAGCTCGTCCTCTATCTTCTGTCTCTCAAGACCCGTAAGTCTGCCGAGAGTCATTTCAACTATTGCCTGCGCCTGAATATCCGTAAGTCCGAATCTTTCCATTAAGGTAAGCTTGGACTGGGGAATGGAAGGAGAGGTCTTCATTATCTGAACGATCTCGTCAATATTGTCGTTTGCTATCTTGTAGCCCTCGAGAATGTGCGCTCTCGCCTTTGCCTTTTCAAGCTCGAACTCGGTTCTTCTCTTGATAACGGATTCCTGATGCTCGATATAGTAGTCAAGCACCTCTGCGAGATTGAGGATCTTGGGCTGCTGACCAACGACCGCGAGCATATTCACCGAGCAGGTGTCCTGAAGCTGCGTGTACTTGTAGAGCTGATTGAGAATTATCTGTCCGTTCGCGTCCTTCTTGTACTCGATAACGATACGGAGACCGTGCATGCTGGACTCGTCGCGAAGGTCGGAAATACCCTCGACTCTCTTTTCCTTAACGAGACCCGCGATGGACTCAACGAGCAGGGACTTGTTTACCATATAAGGAATCTCGGTAATTACGATTCTTCTCTTATCCTCGTCAATAGTAGCCTTAGCGCGAACGCTGATGCGACCCTTACCCGTCATATAGGCGTCAATAATACCCTGTGTACCGTAGATCGTGCCGTAGGTGGGGAAGTCTGGGCCCTTGATGAACTGCATAAGATCCATAATGGAGCAGTCGGGATTGTCGATCCTATAGATCGTACCGTCAATAACCTCGCCTAAGTTGTGAGGAGGTACGTTTGTCGCCATACCAACCGCGATACCAACCGAGCCGTTAACGAGGAAGTTTGGAAATCTCGAGGGAAGGATCGTAGGCTCCTTCAAGCTATTATCAAAGTTAGGCTGAAAATCAACAACGTTCTTTTCAATATCGCGAGTCATCTCGTCAGCGAGCTTTGTAAGTCTTGCCTCGGTATAACGGTAAGCGGCAGGCGGGTCACCGTCAACAGAACCGAAGTTACCGTGACCGTCAACCAGAGTATAACGGAGAGAGAAGGGCTGCGCCATTCTTACCATAGTACCGTAAACCGAGCTGTCGCCGTGAGGATGGTATCTACCAAGCACCGAGCCTACGGTCGTCGCAGACTTACGGAAGGGCTTGTCATGAGTGAGCTTGTCCTCATACATAGTATAGATAACTCGTCTCTGACCCGGCTTCATACCGTCGCGAACGTCGGGAAGAGCTCTCGACATAATTACGGACATAGAATATTCGATAAAGGACTTCTTTACCTCTTTTTCCATATCAATATCAACGATCTTCTGATTTTCAAACAAATAGACTTCGTTGTCACGCTGTGATTTCTTATCCATTTTTGTTTTCCTTTACTCAATTTTGATTTTTATATTTTTTCTTTTTCTTGTAATTTATTGCCTTATATAAAAGATATGCGATTCCGTATACGAGCGGAGAAAAAAGAACGAACGCTATGTAATTCGGAACAAGCGTATATATAAATATCTGCATCAGGTTAAAATTGTCCGACAGCATTACGAAATAAAGCAAATTTACCGCCTGCTTTATAATTCCCACTATCAGCATATAAACCAGATAGGACGGGAAATTCGACGATAGCAGCCTTTGCACGCAAATACCGCAAAGGTAACCTATGAGTGCAAAGACAAGAGGTGAAATGTAAATAACACCGCCGCCGAGAGAATCAATAATAATACCGCCGATAAGACCGAGAACACCGCCGTCCCGCTCACCGAAAAGCATTCCGACAGCCGAGACGAACAGAAGAACGAGTCCTACGGGATGATCGTCTATTTTCACGAATGAGGTCTGCATTACGGCTAATATACAAAGAACGACCACAAGGCTTATATATTTTATAATTTCTCTCTTACCGAATGAACGCATATTTTCCCGCGAGGACGATCTCGCGCCGTATCTTGCGCCGCCCGTCATGAGCCCGCCTCGTTTCCGCCAACGTAGAACTCAAAGCTTGTAACTATCATAACGTAAGTCAGATCCTGAAAATCAACGAAGCACTCGATCTCCGCGCTTTTGGTTCTATCGTACGCGTTTTCCGTAACCTTGGTCACCCGACCGACGGGAATATCTCTCGGAAAGACGCTTCCCGCGCCGCTCGTGTAAACTATATCGCCTACCTCAACGTCGGCGTTCTGCGAAAGATAGTTGAGCGAGCAGATGCCTCTGTCCTTGTACGTAATATCTCCCTCGATAATACCTATCTCGCCGCTTCTCGTTATATACGCTCCGCAAGCGCCGCGATCCTCGATAATAGTTCTGACCTTGCAGGAATTCAAGCTGACCTCAATGACCGAGCCGACGAGTCCGAGCCTTGTTATAACGGGCATACCAACCTCGATCCCGTCGGCAGAGCCGCGGTTTAAGGTTATTATCGTCATATAGCTCTCCGAGCCGCGCGAGATAATAAGCGCGTCGGAAAACTCAAAGTCCGAATAAATTTTCTTTATTTCAAGGTATTCGCGAAGCCGCGCGTTTTCATCGGCAACCGCATTGTAATATATCTCGTTTTCGCGTAAGGACTCATTTTCCTCACGAAGAGATTGATTTTCATCAATGAGATCTCCCATTTTGCCAAAATAAAGAGAAAAGCCGCCAAGCCCCTCGCTTATCTTCGCGCCGCACCATCTTATAGGATAGAGCAGGGTGTTTATTCCGTTGGTAACTATGTTTCCAAGCCCCATAAAGGACAAAACAGAAAAGAAAATACACACCGCAAGAGCTATGCTTGTAAGTATTATAAAAAACTTGTTTTTAAAAAATCTCAAGCGATCTTATCTCCTTTCTTATTTGTTTTTTATGGAAGACCCCATTAGTTTTCCACACGTTTTTTCACAGGGTGTGGAAAACTAATTAACAGTAATTTGTGGGAAAATCCACGTGTTGAAAATACGTCTTGAAGCTTACCGAAAGTATTTAAAAATATGATATTTCAAGACTTTTACACTTAATGTTGAAAACCTGCTTATACAAAAAATTCAAAGGACACTTTTCAACATAATTTTCAGGTTAAATATCGAGGAATTCCGCAAGCTTTGCGTTCTGCTCGATAAACACTCTGCGGGGCTCAACCTTGTCGCCCATAAGAAGCGAGAACATCTCGTCGCAAGCGATCGCGTCCTCGATCGTAACCTTCAGAATAGTTCTGTTGGCGGGGTCCATAGTAGTTTCCCAGAGCTGCTCGGCATCCATTTCACCAAGACCCTTGTATCTGTCAGCCGCGATAAGATGCTTTCCGTCAACGCCGCCGAGCTCCTCGATGTACTTGTCTCGCTCAGCGTCCGAGAAAGCGTACTTTTCAGTACCCGGCTTTCCGTTTTTCTTGTGAACCTTATAAAGCGGAGGCTGCGCCAGATAAACGTGACCCTCCTCTATGAGCTTTCTCATATGTCTGAAGAAGAACGTCAGAATAAGGATTCTGATATGAGAACCGTCTACGTCGGCATCGGCCATAATAATAACCTTGCCGTAACGGAGCTTCGCTATATCAAATTCCTCTCCGATACCGCAGCCGAGAGCCTGAATTATCGGAATAAGCGAAAGATTGGAATAAACCTTGTCGCGTCTTGTTTTTTCAACGTTAAGAACCTTACCGCGAAGGGGAAGTATAGCCTGGAACTTAGGGTTACGTCCCTGCTTTGCGGAGCCTCCCGCGGAGTCTCCCTCTACAAGATAAAGCTCGGTGAGCGTGGGGTCCTTTTCCTGACAGTCAGCAAGCTTACCGGGAAGCGAGCTGCCCTCAAAAAGCCCTGTCTTTCTTGAAGTTTCTCTCGCTTTTCTCACCGCCTCGCGAGTACGCGCGGCAGCGAGCGCCTTTTCAATAATTATCTTTGCGGATGCGGGGTTTTCCTCCATATATTCGGCAAGCTTCGCGTTTACCGTGTTTTCAACCAGAGTTCTTATCTCGGAGTTACCGAGCTTGGCCTTCGTCTGGCTCTCAAACTGCGCGTTTTCAAGCTTTACCGACACGATAGCGACGAGTCCCTCTCGAACGTCCTCGCCCGAAAGATTCTTGTCGGAGTCCTTGAGTATTCCGTTCTTTCTCGCGTAATCGTTGATAACGCGGGTAAGACCCGACTTGAAGCCCGTCTCGTGAGTACCGCCCTCGATAGTATTCATATTGTTGGCGAAGGTCATAACGCACTCGTTATAGCCGTCGTTATACTGAAGCGCGATCTCAGCTATGCTGGAATTTTTCTCGCCCTTCATATAAATAACGTCCTCGTGAATGGGGTCGTTATGTCTCGTACCCGTAAGATAACCGACGAAGGACTTGATACCACCCTCGAAGCAAAGCTCCGTCTCAACGGGCTCGTCACCGCGCGCGTCGATAAGAACTATCCTTACGCCTGCATTCAGGAAGGACTGCTCGCGCATACGGTTAAGCAAAATATCATAATCAAATACGGTCTCCTCGAAAATCTCGGGGTCGGGCTTAAAGGTAACCTTAACGCCGTGAGGACGCTCGGGGGAATCACCCTCGCATACGAATTTTCTCGCAACCTTGCCGCGCTCAAATCTTTCGGTATATCTCTTACCCTCGTAGCAGTCGTCAAGCTCAACCCAAAGGGAGAGCGCGTTTACGACCGACGCGCCAACGCCGTGGAGACCGCCAGCGATCTTGTAACCGCCGCCGCCGA
>CAZMKU010000068.1:0-9745 GCA_964567085.1 uncultured Clostridium sp. | reverse complement strand
TCATAAATTCCTCGTCGGTGGGAATTACGACAACCTTTACCTTGGAGTCGGGAGTGGAGATGATCACGTTCTCGCCTCTGGGGCAGGACATATTGTATTCGGCGTCAAGCTTGATGCCGAAGAATTCGAGGTTTTCTGCGATCATACCGCGAGCCTTGCGGTCGTTTTCACCGAGACCTGCCGTGAAGATAAGAACGTCGATGCCGTTCATTTCAGCTACGTAAGAGCCGATGATCTTCTTCGCGTTGTGAACGAGAAGGTCCATAGCAAGCTGAGCGCGCTCGTTGCCTGCTTCCGCGGCTGCCCAAACGTCACGAGCGTCGTTGGATACGCCCGAAACGCCGAGAAGACCCGACTTCTTGTTCATAATATCGTTTACTTCCGCTGCGGACATACCCGTCTGTTCGATGATGTAGGGAACGATGGAGGGGTCGATGGAGCCGCATCTCGTACCCATGGGCAAGCCCTCCTGAGGAGTGAAGCCGAGGGACGTATCTATAGCCTTGCCGCAGTCAACGGCCGTGATGGACGAGCCCGAGCCGATGTGGCAGGAAACTATCTTTGCTTTGTTGTAGTCAAGACCGAGGAACTCGCAAGCCTTTGCGGAAACGAATCTGTGGGACGTTCCGTGGAAGCCGTAGCGGCGAACGCCGTACTTTTCGTACCACTCGTAGGGAAGCGCGTAAATGTAAGATTTCTTGTCGAATCCCGAATAGAAGGACGTATCGAATACGCCAACCATTGTCTTGTCAGGCATAATAGCCTTGCAAGCAGCCACACCCTTGAGCGCGGGCGGGCCGTGAAGGGGGTTGATCGGAATGATGGACTCGATGTAGTTAAGCTCTTCTTCACCGAGAATGCAGGATTTTGTGAGCTTTCCGCCGTGAGCGAATCTGTGACCTACGGCAGAGATCTCGTCAACCGAAGCGATAACTCCGAGCTCGGGATCTGTGAGGAGCTTGAGCACGAGCGCGATAGCCTCGTTGTGGGTGGGCATCGGATGCTCCGTCTCGTAAGTGTCCTTGCCGGGACGCTTGTGAGTGATAGCGCCGCTAAGTCCGATTTTTTCGCACAAGCCTCTTGCGAGAACAGCGCCGTTTGACATATCAAAAAGCTGATACTTGAGGGAGCTGCTTCCGGCGTTGATAACCAGAATTTTCATAGTATTTTTTCCTCCAAAATACGGTTTTTCTCAAGCGTTGACCTGAGAATATTCTTCTTCAGAATCAATTATACCAAATTTTCTTATATTTTGCAAGTGTTTTACATAAAAATCCTGTGAAAAAGTGTACGAAATTATCGTGGCGTTTTTTGGCATATTTCATAAAAAACGGCAAAAGATAAAAAATTATCAAAATGGGTGACAATTATTTAACGAAATTCCGCCGATAGTCTAAAATTTGTCAATTTTTCTTTCATTAAATTATATGTATATATATTTTTGCGCGGTTATTTTTTTAACGTTTGGATTTTTTGCCGTATAAAAGAGGCGTGAGTTTCAAAAATGTAAAAATAGCAAGTTGCACAAAATAAACACTTTTTGTCAATCTTTTGAGAGCCGAAAAACAGGCCGTATTCGGTGTGCCTTAAGTCGCAAAAAAGCAGGCGTTTTCGCGCTGATTTCGGAGCTTGAAAAAGCAAAAAATTAACAATTTATTTACTATTTGGAGGGCAAAAAGCACTTTTTGAGGCGGTTTGCGGGTGCGTTTTTAGACTTTTAGGCGCTGTAAGCCCCCAAGAGCGTTGTTAACTACTTGACAAAAATTTAAAATGGGTATATAATTACTCTGTATCTATAAATTACATTTGCCATAACGTCTCACATATATTAGTAATACTTGTATAAGGAGGTCTTAAAATGAGAAAAAGAAAAGGCGTGGGTACCTCTATAATTTGCAGTATTTGCGCGCTGGTTTTATTATCCGCGATGCTGATCGGAACGACGTTCGCGTGGTTTACGGATTCCGTAAGCTCCGATTTAAACCGAATCATATCAGGCAAGCTTGACGTTGAAATGAACTGTTGGGACTCCCAAAGCAGTGAATTCATTGATGCTTCGAACGTACCGCTGTTCGACGAGGACGCGTTGTGGGAGCCCGGATATATGGATATCGCGTATTTGGAAATTGAAAATCGCGGAAGTCTTTCGTTTAATTATCTTCTTGCGGTTTATCCTACGGAGGAGGTCCCCGGGTATCTTGAGAACGGTAACACTTTTTACATTTCGGATTATTTAACGTATGCGTTAATAGAATATGACGTTGAAAAGGACGGGGAGATCCCCAACCGTGAAGCCGCGATGGAGATGATCGCCGATTATCAGATGGGTCTGACTCGTGAAAATCTTCGTTACGGAACTATGCATCCCGATACCGAATCGGTTCGACTTGCTTTGATCGTGTATATGCCCACAACGGTAAGAAGCGATCAGGCAAATCACTATCTCGGAAGCGGAAAGCCTGCGCCGAGCGTAAAGCTTTCCGTCGACGTGTATGCAACTCAGAACACGTACGAGTTTGACAGCTTTGACGATCAGTACGATGCAGGGCTTATACCTTCATGGGAGGTTCCGATCTGGCGTTATGCTCCTGACGGATATACGGTAGATACCGCAAACAAAAAGATTACGGTAAATACGCCTGAGGCGCTGAAGTATCTCGGTCAGCTTTACGATGATATGGTCAGCCATCCTCAATACGCCCCCGAGGAATGGGAGATCGTGCTTGGCAACGACCTTGATTTCGGTGGCGAGGTGCTCACCGAGCCGATTCGCTTCGGCGGCTTCAAGAGCTTTGACGGAAATGATAAGACGATCTACAACGTGATCTTGAATTACATTTACGTTGATGAAGAGATCGTAAGTGTCGGTCTGTTTGATGAACTGCCCTCAACGAAGAATCTGAAGCTTAATAACGTTACGGTGAAGTCGGAAAATACCGCGGCGGGCATGCTTGCGGGCAATCTGACGGGCGATAGCTATCAGAACATCACGATAACGGGCGGCAGCGTAACCGGTGTCGGCTACATCGGCGGTATGATCGGCTATGGAAACTTCCTGCATCCGATCGATTTCTCGGACATTCAGATCTTCCGAACCGACATCAGCCTCTTTGGTGATAATGCAGGATCTGCGGGCGGTATCGGCGGCTATATCGGAGGAAGCAGCGTAACCGTGTCGAGCAGCACGGTAAGCGAGCTTAAAGCATATGGCACTACGGCATCCGGCTCTTATGTGGGCGGTATGTTTGGCGAGGTTGATTGCGATGCGGAAATTACTTTAGGAACAATTACCGAAATTACAATTTACCGAGATGTGTATATAGGCGCGATCACGGGCAAGATATACAGCTCTCGCGACGTAAAGGTTACAAATAACAGCGTTTCGGTCGTTGTTAATCACGACGGTGTTAAAACCATCGTTCCTCTTACCGCTACGGGAGATATTGAGGAGCAAGACACCGAGGTGGATTGGAATGAGGTTGAATCGGTTACAGGATCACCGCTTCAGATCATTTATAACGGACATTTTTACGAGGTGTTTGTAACCACTTCGGACATTACTTGGACAGCCGCTAAGGAAGCTTGTGAGAACAAGAACGGACATCTCGTTACAATTACAAGTGAAGAGGAAAACGCTGCGGTAGTTACGATCGTTAATCGATTTGCAAACAGCGCATGGCTTGGCGCTTACAGACTTGTTTGCAACGGAAGTTATAAGGGACCTCATACGTTTGTATGGGTAACGGGCGAAGAATGGGTTTACTGGAATTGGGATTCCGGCGAGCCTAATGACGCTCATCCTCACGAGGGCGCTTGCGAAAACTCCCTCCACATGTACGGTAGCGGCAAGTGGAATGACTATCAGAACGACCACAGCGATATGCGCGGATACGTCTGCGAATGGGACAGTCTGCAAAGCTATCTGAATTATCTTACTTCCACAAATTGATCTTGAATCTTATCTGACTTTGCGTTAGCATAGTTGATCTGCGATGTTTAAATAAAGCACAAAAGCCCTCACGAACCGAGTTCGTGAGGGCTTTTATAGATGCCTAAGTTAAAAGAGTCTGTTATCAGTCAAGCTCGCGCTTGCCCGTGTAAAGCTCGTAGTAACGGCCGCCGAGATCGAGCAACTGCTCGTGCGTTCCGCGCTCGATTATCTCGCCCGCCTCAAGCACCATAATGGCGTTTGAGTTGCGAACGGTCGAGAGTCTGTGCGCGATAATAAATGTCGTGCGGTTCTTCATAAGTCTGTCCATACCCTTTTCGATATGGCGTTCGGTTCTTGTGTCGACCGAGCTTGTCGCCTCGTCGAGAACGAGAATGGGTGCTTTTGAGAGCGCCGCGCGCGCAATATTGAGAAGCTGGCGCTGACCCTGCGAGAGGTTTGCTCCGTCGCCCTCAAGCATTGTGTTGTAGCCGTCGGAAAGTCGCATAATGAAGCTGTGAGCCGATGCGGTCTTCGCCGCAGCGATGACCTCCTCGTCGGTCGCGTCAAGGCGTCCGTAGCGGATATTTTCCATAACCGTGCCCGTAAAAAGGTGGGTGTCCTGAAGCACCATTGCGATATTCGAGCGGAGCGCGTCGCGCTTAATATCCTTTATGTTTACGCCATCTATCGTGATAGTGCCCGATTCAATGTCGTAGAAGCGGGAGAGGAGGTTGGTGACCGTGGTCTTGCCTGCGCCCGTTGAGCCTACGAAGGCGATCTTCTGACCCGGGTGGGCGTAAAGCGTGAGATTTTTGAGGATTACCTTGTCGGGATTGTAGCCGAAGGTTACGTTCTCGAACACAACGTCACCGCGCATGCCCTCCATTTCCTCGGCGCCGTCTCGGTCGGCAAGCTCGGGAGTCTCGTCCATGACCGCGAATACTCGCTCCGCGCCCGCAAGCGCAGAGAATATAGCCGAGGTCTGCTGGGAGAGGTTGTTTATTGGCATACTGAATTGCTTTGAGTAATTTGCGAACACGGTGAGGGCGCCGGGGTCGAGACTGCCGAGGCACATAAGAATACCGCCCACGCCTATGGTGACCGAGTAGCTTATCTGGCTCGTGTTACCCATAATAGGGCCCATAATTCCGCCGAAGAACTGCGATTTAAACTGCTTTTCACGAAGGTCCTCGTTGAGCGCGGAGAATTCCTCGATGCAGACGTCCTCGTGGTTGAAAACCTTAACGACCTTCTGACCCGTAACGGTTTCCTCGATGTATCCGTTTGCCGCGCCGAGAGCCGCCTGCTGACCCGAATAGAATTTTCTGGATTTCTTCGCGATCGCCGCGCCGCCGAGGAAGAAGAAGGGAATAAAGCAAACCGTAATGAGCGTGAGCCATACGTTTGTGGTTACCATAAATATAAAAGTACCTATAAGCGTTATTACGCCCGATACTATGCTCGTAAGCGAGTTGTTGAGCATAGTATCTATGCTGTCAACGTCGTTCGTGAATCTCGACATTACCTCGCCCGTGGGGTGAGTGTCGAAATATCTTACGGGAAGCTTCTGCAGCTTATTGAAAAGGTCAACCCTTATCTTTTCGAGCGAGTTTTGCGAGATTGTGAGCATTATTCTCGATTGAATATAGGTTGTCAGAATAGTGATAAGATAAACGCAGGCGAGGATAATGAGCGCCGCCGCGATATACGAAAGAGTGTCGGCTACAACCGCGTTGTAGGAGTCTCCGACGAGCGAGGAGATAAGCGCGCCCGCGCCGTCCTTAAAGCTTAAAATGAGCGAATCCGCGAATTTGTATATAGGGGAGGTCAAGCTATCGCTGTCTATCGGGAGTCCCGCGAGCGCGGAGAGTCTGTTGATGATGGGGCGAGTCATATAGCCGCCGATGAGCGAGGTCGCCGTGTTTACGATCATAAACAGAAATACTACGATAAGAAGATATTTGTAGTTTCCTATGTAAGAGAGGATCCTGCCGATCGTTTTTTTAGCGTTCTTTGGCTTTCCGCCGCCGTGGCGCATATTGCCGCGCGGGCCGCCCTGTCTTCCCGGGCCCATGGGTCCGCCGGGCTTTGCGTGACTGTTATATTGCTTTTGAAGCTTTTCGAGTGATCTTGCCATGCTTATCCCTCCTTTCCGTCGTTCTGGGAATTGTAAATTTCCTGATATTCGATATTATCCCGCATAAGCGTGTCGTGCGTGCCGACGCCCGTGATCCTGCCGTCGTCCATAACGATGATCATATCCGCATCCTGTACCGAGGAGATTCTCTGCGCGATAATGATCTTGGTCGTGTCGGCGAGCTCCTCTCGGAAGGCGCGTCTTATCTGCGCCTCGGTTGCGGTGTCGACCGCGCTCGTGGAGTCGTCGAGTATGAGGATCTTCGGCTTTTTGAGAAGCGCGCGGGCAATACACAGACGCTGCTTTTGTCCGCCCGAAACGTTTACGCCGCCCTGACCGAGCATAGTTTCGTACTGCTCGGTAAAGCTATCGACGAATTTGTGAGCCTGCGCGCTGTCAGCCGCGGCGAAGAGCTCCTCGTCGGTCGCGCTCTCATTTCCCCAGAGGAGATTTTCCTTGATGGTTCCCGAGAAAAGCACGTTTTTCTGGAGAACCATGCCTACTCCCTCGCGAAGATTGTAGAGGGTGTAGTCCTTGATATTTCTGCCGTCGATGAGGATCTCGCCCTCGTCGGCGTCGTAGAGTCTTGGGATAAGAGAAACGAGAGTTGTTTTGCCGCAGCCCGTCGAGCCGATAATTCCCACGGTCGCGCCTGCGGGAATTTTAAGGTCGATATTGTCGAGCACGGGCTCGGTGCTGTTCTTGTAATAACGGAAGGTAACGCCCTTGAATTCGATCTCGCCCTTCTCAACGACGGCGGAGACGTCCGCGCCGTCGGTATCCTTGATGTCGATATCCTCGTCGAGCACCTCGGAAATTCTCTTTGCCGAGGCGAGAGCGCGCGACGAGAACATAAGCATCATAGTTACCATCATAAGTGAGTTGAGAATTTGCGATACGTACATAGTAAACGCCGAAAGGTCACCGACCGTAAATCCGCCGCTGACGCCTACGTTGTTGACAACGAGTATGCTGCCAAACCAGATAACCAGAATGGTCGTAAGGTACATAAAGAAGGACTGGAAGGGGCTCATAAGGATCATATTCTTCATAGCCGCCATACCCGTGTTTTTGAGGTTTTTGTTGGCAGTATCGAACTTTTCGCTTTCGTGCTTTTCGCGCACGAAGGACTTTACGACTCGCACGTTGGTTATGTTTTCCTGAACCGTAGAGTTTATAGCGTCAACTCTTTCCTGTCTCTTTGAGAAGAGAGGCATACCGCGTATAATTATAATAACTATTGTAAGAATAAGCAGGGGAAGGGTAACGAGCAGAACGGTCGAGAGGTCGGGGCTCTTGTTTATCGCCATAATTACCGCGCCGATAAGCATACCCGGGGAGCGCAGCATCATACGAAGCGCCATATTAACCATCATCTGCACCTGCGACACGTCGTTTGTGAGTCTTGTTACGAGCGAGCCTGTGGAATACTTGTCTATATTGGCGAAGCTGAAGCTCTGCACCTTTGAAAAAAGGTCGCGTCGAATATCGGTTGCGAAATTAACGCTCGCCTTTGCGCCGAAATACGAGCCGCCGAGACCTCCGAGCATCATAAGAAGCGCGGTAAGTATCATAAGTCCCATTACCATCAAGGACTTTTCAACGGTAAGAGTATTTGCCTCCGCAGAGTCGATTATCATGCCAAGAAAGAGCGGCATGAGGATTTCGCCCACGACCTCGACTATCATACAAAGCGGTCCGAGTATGAAGTATTTGGTGTAGGGCTTTATGTATTTGATCCATTTTTTCATTGAGTGTCTCCTTTCTCGGTGTTACGTTCGCCGTCCATGGCAGCCTCGGTCGCCTGCAGGTTTTCGTTCACCTTCGAGAGGAGTCTTGTAAGCTCCGCAAGCTCGTCGTCCGAAAAGCCCTTAAACATAGCGTTGTCGATATACGAGAAATATTCGCGGGTGGCTGCTACCTCGAGTCTGCCTTTTTCGGTTATTTTGATTTCGTTGACTCTGCCGTCGCCGTCGTCCGTAAGCCGTGTTTTTTCAATATAGCCCATTTTCTCGAGCTTTTTGAGAGTTACGGTAACCGCCGCGGGGCTTATCTCAAATTTCTTTGCGATCTCGCTTTGCGAGGGAACCGTCGTGTTTCCCACAAGATACATGAGCATTCGATGCTGGGACGGCTGGATTTGGGTCTTCGCCGCCCGCCGCTCGGCGAGCTTTTTGTGCAATCTGTTAGTCTGTAAAAAAAGTCTTACCGGATTCTTGTATTTTTCCTGCATATTTGCCTCCGTAAAAAATCGTTAACAGGTTAATTATTAACAAGTTAACAGTATTGTACCACAAACGCGTCCTGAAGTCAAGAGCTTTTGCTTGAAAATAAAGAAAAATTCAAGCAAAAAGGACGAAGAAATTTCTTCGTCCTTTAAGCTATCGTGTTTAATGAATTTACGGCAAGCCGTTATAAATTGAATTGCCCCTATAATGTCGCAGACAATTCATCGCGCGGCGCATTAGCGCACTCGCTCGCCGAGCTGTGTGTCGGGGTGGAGGAATACGACTCTTACGTCCTCCTCGCCCGAGGCAAGAATCATACCGTTGGACTCGATTCCGCAGAGTGTAGCGGGGGAGAGGTTAGCGACAACGATAACCTTCTTGCCGACAAGCTCCTCGGGAGCGTAGTATTTAGCGATTCCCGAAACCACCTGTCTTTTTTCGTAGCCGAGGTCGAGCTGAAGCTTTAAGAGCTTCTTTGCCTTCGGCACCTTTTCGCATTCGATGACCTGTGCCGTGCGAAGCTCAACGTTCATAAAATCCTGAATGCCGATAATAGCGCAGCCACAGGGCTTTTCCTTTGCCTTTTCGGCCTTTTCGGCAGCCAATCTCTTGGCTTCCATTTCCGCCTCAAGCTCCGCGAGCATCTTTGCCTCGTCAATTCTTGCGAACATGACCTTGGAGTCGCCGACCGTGTTTCCCGCTACCATTCCGCCAAAGGTTTCGGCTGTGCCGATAGTGTCGAAATCACGCTTATCCGTGCCGAGCTGGTTCAATATTTCCTCGCAGGTCGCGGGAATGAAGGGAGCGAGCATTACCGCGCCCCAACGGATCGCTTCGAGCAGGTTGTAGAGAACTGTGCCGAGACGAGCCTTTTTGGATTCGTCCTTTGCAAGAACCCAAGGAGTTGTCTCGTCGATGTATTTGTTAGCTCTGGAGAGCATATCGAATACTACCTCGAGCGCGTCTGCGATATGGAACGTGTCCATAAGAGACGTGTACCTTGCGAATGCTTCAACGCATTTCGTTACGAGCTCGTCGTCAAGAGCTTCCTTTTCCGCGGCGGGCATAATGACCTTATCGAAATACTTCTTCTGCATGTCGAGCGTACGCTTAACGAGGTTGCCGAGGTTGTTTACGAGGTCCGTGTTGTATCTCTTGATAACGCTCTCGTAGGTAATGCTTCCGTCGCTGCCGAAGGGCATCTCGGAGAGCGCGTAATATCTTACGCCGTCAACGCCGAATCTCTCTGCAAGCTCGTCCGCGTAAATAACGTTTCCGCGGGACTTTGACATCTTGTCCGTGCCGAAGTTGAACCAGGGGTGACCGAAGATCTGCTTCGGGAGCGGAATATCGAGAGCCATAAGGAAGATGGGCCAATAGATGGTGTGGAAGCGGAGAATGTCCTTACCGATAACGTGAACGTCGCAGGGCCAATACTTTCTGAAGTGC
>CAZMKU010000067.1:0-9762 GCA_964567085.1 uncultured Clostridium sp. | reverse complement strand
TCCGCGATAGCGGATTTATATCGACGCGTAGTGTCCTTAAGGGCACTACGCTAATAGCAGAGTGCATTTGCTTTATTGAATCGGCTTGCCTAAAACAATACTGTATTGTAATTGCTCGCCGTCTCTAACTACCGTAATGGTAATTGTGTCACCAACCCTTTTGCTTGTGATAACGCTCTTGAGCTCTTCCATTGTCGTCGTTGAGGTTCTGTTTGCGGCGATTATAATATCTCCTTCTTGAAGCTTTCCGTACGCATCAAAGCCCTCGGTAACGCCGAGAACGTAAATGCCCGCTACCGACGCGTATTTGCACTTGTCGGAGTGTCTGTTGTAGTAGTCCTCGGTTACGATGTCCTTGAAGCCCATTGAGGACATTATAAAGCGTTCGCCCTTTTCGACCACGATGCCGCTGATTCCTATTTGAGGAGACGTAGAGGTCGAGAGTGACGGTGACTCGGTGTAATTTTCGATAATATCCTCGATTATGGGAAGCGCAACGTTGGTGGGTATGGCAAATCCGATACCTACGTACTCGTCGGTAAGGCGCATTGATACCACGCCTATGACCTCACAGCTTGTGTTGATTAAGGGACCGCCCGAGTTACCGGGGTTTACAAGCGCGTCGGTCTGTATGAGATAGAGGGATTTTTCAAGAAGATTTTGCTCGTTGTAGAATTTAAGCTCTCGTGAGGGGTGGGAAACAATGCCTGCGGTTATGCTCCAGGCAAATTCAGGGCCTGCAGGTGTTCCTACCGCGTATACTCTCTCGCCCGTCTCTACGTTATCGGAATTTGCAAACGTAGCAGGGGAAAGGTTTGTCGCGTCGATCTTGATGACCGCTATATCGTTGTATTCGTCGCTGCCGATAAGCTTTGCCGAGTAATTTCTGCCGTCGTAAAGGTATACGGATATTGTAGTTGCGTCCTCGATTACGTGATGATTGGTTACGATCATACCGTTGTCGTCGAGAATGATGCCCGTACCCGTTCCGCTATCGCAAATTATAACTACCGTCGAGTGCTTGAAGTCTTCAAGGTCGTCCGTGGTCGCGTCGCGCGGGTCGTCGGTTGATTCGGTATCCGAAACCTGTATCTGTGTGTTAAAATCTACGGAGCTATTGGTGTTGAGCGAGAACTTGCCGCTCATTATTCCGAAAATAATTGATGCCACGAGCGCTAATAGGGCAATGGCAAATACTCCTGACATAACAAGCCCGAAAACAAGTCCCGTTCTCTTGCGTTTGGGCTTTGCGGTTGGCGGTGTGCTGCCGAGATTTGTGTAATTCCATTCGAAAGCGTACTTCTCCTCGGTCGGCAGCTCCTCGGGCGCGGTGGGGTTTTCCTCGGCGGGTGTGGCCTCCGCGTTTTCGGATTCGGTCGCCGCAGAGCCGTCGGTTGTATCTGCCTCGGGCGCTTCTTGTGCCGTATCGTTGGTGTCATTCGCCTCGGGCGCTTCTTGTGCCGTATCGTTGGTGTCACTCGCCTCGGGCGTTTCATGTGCCGCGCCGTTGTCTGCCTCAGACGAATCGTTTGTATCTCCGTCGGCTGTATCCGCTTCGGGGGCAGTCTGCTCCTGAGATGAAGGTTGCGCCTCGTTGGGCATATCGTTTGTTTCTTCTGCTTTATCTATATCCCGAGAACTGTCCTTCGGGGATATGATATCAGAATCGTTTTGTTCGGGAATGTTGTTTTTGTTGTCAGACATATTAGTCCTCCGTGTGACTGATTGCTAACGCCAACCCGATTATGTCGAGTTGGCGTAATCTGCTGTTGTTTATGTAATTATCCGAGAAACTCGAATTTGTAGCCTACGCCCCAAACCGTCTTGAGAACCCACTTGTCGGATGCGCCCTCGAGCTTTTCGCGGAGGCGCTTGATGTGAACGTCAACCGTACGGGAGTCACCAAGATAATCAAATCCCCAAACCTTGTCGAGAAGCTGATCTCTCGTAAATACTCTGTTGTAGTTGGACGCAAGGAAGTAGAGAAGCTCGAGCTCCTTGGGGGGAATGTCGATAGAACGTCCCTGAAGCTTCAGCTCGTATTTCTGGAGGCTGATTTCGATATTCTCAAAACGGATAACCTCGTCGTCGTTCTTCGAGGAATGAGTCTGGCAGCGGCGGAGAACTGCTTTAATTCTTGCGGAAAGCTCCTTGATGTCAAAGGGCTTTACAAGATAGTCGTCAGCGCCGAGCTCGAGTCCCAATACCTTGTCGAAAACCTCGTTCTTCGCGCTTATCATAATAATGGGTCTCGAGGAGATCTCACGGATCTCGCGGCAAACCTGCCAGCCGTCCTTTTTGGGAAGCATTATGTCAAGAAGCACGATGTCGGGCTCGTACATTTTAAAGTAGCTTATGCCTTCGGAGCCGTCGGATGCAACCTTAACCTCGTAGCCTTCGGTTTCAAAATAGTTTTTAATAGATTCGCAGACGCCGTTATCGTCGTCAATAACAAGAATTTTAGTATCCATCATTTCAGAATTCTCCTGTTAGAATTATTTTTACCTTTTTCAAGTTTAATTTTCACAAAACGATTATAAACATTTAAGGTTCAAATTGTAAACTAAAGTTTAAAAAAGTTGGTGAAAAAATGACTGAATTTTGACTGAATTTCGCACTTTTATGTCCAAAATTTTATCTGTTAATAATTATACCATATTTTATTAGATTTGTACAGTATTTTTTCAAAAAAATTTCATATTTTTTTGGACATTTTTTTAAGATTGTTTGCACAGGCGTTGTCAAATTGTTCATTTTTGATTTCTTATATATAGAGAGGCTTGCTTTTTACAGAAATTTAGTGTATAATACCTTTAATGAACAAATACAGGAGATGCTTATTATGAAATTTTTGATAGTTGTTGATATGCAAAATGATTTTATTCGCGGAAGCCTTGGCAGTGATATGGCAAAGGCGATTGTACCTTATGTGGTTGAAAAGGTAAAGGGCTTTGACGGTAAGGTAATTTTTACCCGCGATACACATTTTGATGACTATATGCAGACTCGGGAGGGAAGAAAGCTTCCCGTGCCGCACTGCATAAAGGGCACCGATGGTTGGCAGATCTGCGACGAGCTTGCTCCCTATGCGGAAACCGTGGTTGATAAGGTGACCTTTGGAAGCATTGAGCTGCCGAGGGCGGTAAATAGCTTCGGCGAGATCGTCGAGTCCATCGAGCTGTGCGGACTTTGTACGGATATTTGCGTTATTTCAAACGCAATGATATTGAAGGCCGTCTTTACCGAAGCCGATATCACAGTTGATGCAAACGCTTGCGCCGGCGTGACTCCCGAGAGCCATAAAACCGCGCTTGATGCGATGAGAGCGGTGCAGATAGAGGTTGTAGAGTAATTGGTTTTTTACGGCGGTCGTCTGACCGCCGTTTTTTTGATGGCGGCAGAGCTTCAACCTCTAAATTATATTATGCGCCCCTAAAGGCAGACTAAAGAATTTGAATTTGCGGTTATAATTTCAAAAAAACTTCAATATCCCTTGCAAAATGCGACGAAATATATTATAATGTATGTATAATAGATAATTATGTGCATTTTGCAGGAAAGCAGGAATAAAAATATGAAACTTGGTATCGTAACAGATTGACCTCGTTTCATTTTCTTAATATAAGCTTATATAACTCAATAAATCCTTATAGTGCAAGGCTTTTTCAATATTGAAGAAAAACCATATCTCAATAAATCCCCACGGAATTTGATGTAAGTCAATGCAAAAATGGTAAAGTAAATGGTACAGTAATCATTCCGCAGGGGTAGAAATGGTAACGTCAAAATAATATGCGAAAAGCCAATGCAACACAATTATAATTAAATGATAAATGTGGCGAAACAATTTGTTTTAGTATGACAAATATAGAGTCACAAATAAACGCCATCATAGACTGATACTTTGATGGCGTTTATCGTATTAGAGAGATTCACAAAGGAAGAAAGAAATGAATAAATGCATATACACTCGTTTAACGGATACGGAAGCTACTTTCGATTCCGAGGAGCACGTATTTCCTAATTGTATAGGTGGGACAGTATGTTTGCCTAAAGGATATGTATCTGATAAAATTAATAATGCTTTTTCAAAGCTCGAATTGCCTTTTGCGCGCGAAAATCCCATTGTTCTCTTGAATAGAATGTTTAGCAACTATCATACAGGAAGAAAACATCATACCAACAGGGACAAAATAACTGTTTTTGATGATGGTATGTCTATAATGTTAGGATATGTGTATGAAGGAAAACCGATATCCCTAAATCAAATCATTTTTCATGAATTAAATGAAGATAGTGTTTCGTGCGATTTTAAAGTTACAATAAAACTATCTCCGAATAAAAACAATCTTTTCGCCATTCTCGACGCATAATTTCGTTACATCTATTTTTGTCATATGTAGTTACTGCACGCCAATCATCGCGTATAATAATTAAATTATTTCCTGATATTTCAAATTTTGTTTCTTGGGGCATTTTATTTCTCCATTTAATCATTTTAAAGAATTTATCCCATTATATCATTTTTTCACAGAATCGTCAATTATTATTACGTTCTAAGATTGACAAATTGATTAAAAAGTGGTATAATAATTATGCTCAACAAACTGAATATTAGCGGAACATAAGGTGTATTTTCTTTTTTTAGAGGTATACTCTTTTTCGTTGCGCTTACATATTGAATTTGATAAAAATGCAAATTCCAGTTATGTAAGCGTGTTATACACCTTCCGCATAAGTTTGTTGAGCGACAAATCGGGGTTTGCGTTTTTTGTGCGTAACTTCGGTTGCGCACTTTTTAATTTGGAGGAACGGATTATGAAAAAATCACTATGGTTCTTGATGCTCTTTGTTCTGATATGCATGTTTGCACTCTCTGCTTGCGACAACGACACGGGTAATTTAGAAAATCCCGACGTTGAGCAGAGTGGGGGCAGTCAAGAGAGTGGAGAGAGTAATAAGACTGAAATAGTTTTTGATGTATCAAAGCTTGCCAATATTTCAAGTCAACAACTGGTGGCGATTCTTGGAGAGCCCGACAATATAACTAATACTACATATTACGGTTTCGTGGAATTTCCATACACGGTTTATGATTATGAAAATCACGAATTGGGATTTATTCAAATCGACCTCATCAACGATAAGGTAACAGCTTTTACAATTAACGGAGAGTTGCCTTACAACAATGGAAACGTGCTTGAAACATTAAATGTAACGGTTACTAATTCTGAACATTTTTCTGAAAGTGATATGTATAAGAAATGGCAATGTCCCAACGCAAGCATTGATCTGTTGCACATTGCCCTGATAGACACGGATAAGGACTCTTATAGATCTTTGACCGTTGAATTTGATAGTACGTTTTATAATGAATGGCCTGTCCCTGTAGGCGCTACCGAACCGGGTGAATATAGAGTGATAACAGAAGATTTGGTAAAAAGCTGTTTGACATCACCGAAAACGGCAGATTTTCCGTGGTTGGATTGGACTTATAAGAAAAACGATTACTATTTTTATGTATCCTCCTATGTAGATTCCCAAAACACATTTGGAGCAGAAATTAGAAACGAATTTACTTTTATTTTCAAAGCAGATACTACTATGCTTGTTTATGCGGAACTCGGTGGTAACGTTATCATTAATGAGGGCTATGTGCCTACCGCAGATCTTATAAAGGCAATGTTTGGAAGTGCGGGCGGAAATACTACACCTTCAAACCCCTCTGTTGATCCTCCGAGCATTCCTAACGACGAATATGCTCTTTATACAGATGCAGACCTTCCCATATCTCTAAATTACAATTCAAAAGAAATATTAGTAAATAATATCGAGTATATATTCTGTGACATAGACGAGGATACCTGCACATTCTGTATTAGCCTTGATTTGATTAGTGATTACAATGTTGAAGATTTCAAGATTGCATTCTCCTTAATAGGTGAAAATACAAACACAGTTCGAGAGTATGTGCTTGAAGATATAAACGTTTATGGATTTGATGGCAACTATATAAGTCTTGATGGTGACTTTATTGGTGAACTCCCCGCCGATGATTACACGATTGTCTTTGAAGAAAGAGTTGAATGTATGCACAGTTATGGCTCGTGGCAAAGTGAAACTCCATCTACGTGTACTGCCGCTGGTATAAAAGGACATTATGTTTGCGAAAACTGTCAGCAATACTTTGATGAAGCATACACAATTATAACTGACCTTTCACTGCCGCTGAAAAAACACAGTTACGGTGATTGGGTTGATAAGGTTGATGCGACCTGTTATGAAGTAGGCACGCTTGGGCATTATACTTGCTCTGAATGTAGTAAACATTTCGATAAGAATTCTAATCAAATTGTGGATTTGACAATAGATGTTTTCCACAATTACGTTAATAATGTTTGTCCTTCTTGTAATAAAATCGACTATTCTACCGACCTCGAGTTCACGATTGGAGAAGGTGGACTTTATTATATAGTAACGGGAATCGGCAGTTGCACAGACGAATATATTTATGTTCCTCCAACTTACGAAAACGTTCCCGTGACTCATATTGGCAGAAGAGCTTTTTATGCAGATGACTCAATAAAGAATATTGTATTGAGTGAACAAATAACAGTAATTGATGAACGGGCTTTTTACGGTTCAAGTTTAATTTCTATTGTTATTCCTTCGGGCGTTACTACTGTTGGAAATTCGGCTTTAGGTAACTGTGCTAATTTAACGCAAATTGAATTTCCAGATACTGTTACTTCTTTTGGAGAATCCGTATTGACAATGTGCCATAATTTGAAGTCTGTGAAACTTCCTCAAAACCTTACTGCTATTCCTCAATCTACATTCTTTACTTGCACAAAGCTTGTCACTGTTGTTCTTCCGTCCAATATTTCAGAGATTGGTGACTATGCGTTTGGTGGTTGTGGATCGTTAACTATAAATATTCCGTCAACCGTTAATTACATAGGTACTAACGCTTTTTGGTGTTTAGATAACCTATATGTAACTTATGCTGGAAGCGAAAGTGATTGGGAAAACATCGAAAAAGGTTACGATTGGATTTATGGTACAAGTTACTATGTCATTCATTGCAATGATGGAGACATAACTAAATAGTCTTATGTGAGTAAACTCATATACGAAAGCTGCTATCAAAGCGTGACTACCACGCCGCGATAGCGGCTATTTGTTATTTATGCCGTTATTATTTTTTTAAACCCCTTGCAAAATGTGACGAAATATATTATAATGTATGTATAATAGATAATTATGTGCATTTTGCAGGAAAGCAGGAATAAAAATATGAAACTTGGTATAGTAACAGACCCGCCTCGTTTCATTTTCTCAATATAAGCTCATAAAACTCAATAACTCTTTATAGCGCAAGGCTTTTTCAATATCGAGAAAAAACTATATCTCAATGAATCCCTACGGAAAGCCACATAAGTCAATGACAAAATGGTAAAGCAAATGGTACAGTAGCCATTCCGCAGGGGTAGAAATGGTAATGTCAAAATAATATGCGAAAAGCCAATGCAACAAGAAAATCAGGGCGTACAAGTCGAAAATGATTTGTATGCCCTTTCTTTTTCGCGAATACCCACAAAAACCGACAAACACTCTTGAAAACCAACTATTATTGTGCTATAATTTAAAGTGAAGAATTATATTTGGAGGATGTGCTATGTCTAACAATATTGATCTGTCAGATCGCTGGTATTCCACGAAGGATATTTGTGCTTATCTTGGTATCAGCCGAGATACCCTTCTCGTTTGGATTGCGACAAAAAATATGCCTGCTCACAAGGTTGGACGTCTTTGGAAGTTCAAGGTGTCCGAGGTTGATGCTTGGGTAAAATCCGGAGGAGCGGCAGAATAATTAAACGAAAGGAAAATCAACTATGGATGGTTGTACTTACAAATATAAAATTGAAGAAATAAGCCTAACCAATGGAGAACCGATAGTCCCTGGAAAAATAAATGTTTTTGTTGGTGCTAATAACTGTGGAAAAACCCAATTGTTGAAAGATGTGCTTGCTTATATCACGGGTAAAGATGAAGAATTTGTTTTACTTAAGGAAATGAAAACGTCGCGTCCAAACAATTGGGAGGAACTGAGAGATGCTTATAATATGCAATTCAGAGAAAACACATCTGGGGCACAATTGCGTCATATAGTTCCCACGTTGGACAAAAAGCCAGTAGACATTACAGTACATGGTTCTGACAATACGATGAATTCATGGCTTAATGATAATGAATGTCAATTCCGCAAAGTGACGGGTGCTGGATTAGTAACCTTTCTTAACACAGACGAAAGATTAAATTTAGCATCAAGTAAACAAGTGCAAAATTTAAGAACACAAGGTGCCAAGAATGTTCTTGAAGCATTGTATATTTCTGGTGTGGAATCTACTTATACTGTTCGTAAAAATATTCAAAATATATTTGCAACGGATGTTCATCTTGACACTTCTAATTTAGGTATGCTTCAATACAAGGTCGGCAAAGATTTGAGTTCCATATCAGAAAACACTCAAACAGCCTACAAACAATTGGAGAATTACCCTCTACTTGACGATCAAGGTGATGGGCTTCGCAGTGCACTTGGTATTATTAGCGCGCTCGTTTCAATTAAAAAGCCTATTATATTATTGGACGAACCAGAAGCTTTTTTACATCCGCCTCAGGCAATGCAATTAGGAGCGATTATATCTAATCTTATCGATGAATCACAGCAAATTTTTATTGCAACACATAGTGCGGATTTTCTAAGAGGATTGATATCCACAACGCGAGACGCTGTTATTATTCATCTTCATCGGTCATCATCAGATATTACTGCTTCGAAAGTTCTTGATTCTACTGCGTTGCAGCAAATTATCAAAGATCCATTATTGTCTTCTTCTCGTGTTTTGGAGGGAATGTTTTATAAAGGTGTTGTTGCAACAGAAGCAGATGCCGATACAGTATTTTATCAAAGATTGTATCAAAAAAAATTTGCATCTGACGAAATCCATTTTGTTAATGCACACAACAAACAAACTTTGAAAAAAATAATAGCACCTTATCAAAAGTTAGGAATAAAGTTTGCTTTGATTGCAGACGCAGATGTTATCAGAGACAAACATGATATGAGCGAAATACTTTCCATAACGCAAAATGAGGATGTTAAAAATGAAATATTATCTAAGCGAGATATGTTATATTCTTATTTTGACAGCCAAAGCAGATACGAAATATTATCCAAATTGAAAGAGGAAACATTGAAACTCGCGAATCAAGAATTGCCTGATCCTAGCGCATCAGAAGAAGAAATCGCTAGCGCATTGTTTGATTTCCGTATGGTTTTAGGTAATCTTAGAGAAGAATCAGATATTCTTGCTTCATTTAAAAACAGCGGTCGAGCATCGTTACCAGAAGATCAACAATTAGTTTTTGACGAATTATGTAAAGATTGTTCTTCTATAGGTTTCTTTATAGTCCCTGTTGGCGAATTGGAATCTTGGCTGGTTGATTGCGGAATCAATAAAACTAAAAACAAATCCAAGTGGATTTCAAAAGCATTAGACGCATTGTTTACGCTTGAATATGATAGTAAAAAAGAAATTTGGAGATTTATTGACAAATTAAAGAATTTCTTAACATCATAAGGTTGGTAAGTACTATGACAAAATCATACACAGAACAAATGGAAGAAGCTCTATGGCAAAAGTGGAGTGATTACGATACCGATGCCGAATATGCTTCAACAATAGAATTTTTGAA
>CAZMKU010000066.1:0-9834 GCA_964567085.1 uncultured Clostridium sp. | reverse complement strand
CCTCGCCAAAGTCGATGAATTTCTCCATCTGGCGCTTGAAGCATTCCGCGTTGTGGTTGATGTCCTCGATCGTGAGCATTTTTCTCATATCGGTTCTTCCGGAGGGGTCGCCGATCATCGTGGTGCCGCCGCCGATAAGCGCGATGGGCTTGTTGCCCGCCATCTGGAGTCTTTTCATAAGCGTGAGAGCCATAAAGTGACCTGCCGTCAAGCTGTCTGCGGTGCAGTCAAAGCCAATGTAGAAGGTCGCCTTGCCCTCGTTTATCATATTCTTTATTTCGTCCTCGTTAGTCACCTGCGCGATAAGTCCGCGAGCGACGAGTTCTTCGTAAATCTTCATTTTTCTTTACCTCGTTAGGTGTATTTTTCCTGTTCGATGATAGCGATATTCAGAACCTCAAGGTCCTTCGTCGCAACGGGAGCGGGACAGCCCGACATGATCTCGCTTGCGTTCTGTACCTTCGGGAACGCGAGCACGTCGCGGAGGCTGTCCGCCTCGCACATTACCATGCAAAGACGGTCAAGTCCCATACCCGAGCCGCCGTGAGGAGGCGCGCCGTACTTGTACGCTTCAACGAGGAAGCCGAACTTCGCTTCAATTTCCTCGGGCGTCAAGCCGAGAGCCTTGAACATCTTTTCCTGGAGCTGCCAGTCGGTGATTCTGATAGAGCCCGAGAGCAATTCCGTGCCGTTGAGTACCATATCGTAGCACTTTGCGCGTACAGAGCCGGGGTCGGATTCAAGGTTGGGGATACATTCCTCAAGAGGCATTGTGAAGGGATGGTGCATAGCGTCCCAGTGCTGTGTTTCCTCGTTCCACTCAAAGAACGGGAATTCCGTGATCCAGAGGAAGTTGAACTTGCCCTCGGGGATCATATCGAGCTTGCGCGCAACGATCTGACGGAGCGCGCCCAGAGTAGGAAGCACTACCTTGTTCTTATCGGCGCAGATGAGCATTACGTCGCCGCGCTCAAGACCAACCTTTGTATAGATCGCTTCAAGCTCCTCGGGAGTCATAAACTTTGCAAAGGAGCATGTGGGAGCCTCGTCGACCCAACGAACGTAAGCCAAGCCCTTAGCGCCAATTCCCTTCGCGTGCTCCGTGAGCTTGTCGATCTCTTTTCTCGTTAAGGCCGCAGCGCCGCCCTTGGCAACGATGCAGCGAACAGAGCCGCCGCACTCAAGCGCAGACTTGAATACAACGAACTCGGAGTTTTTCACACACTCGGAAATGTCCTGAATTTCAAGACCGTATCTTGTGTCGGGCTTGTCCGTTCCGTACTTTTCCATAGCCTCTGCGAACGTCATTCTCTGCATGGGAGTGGGAATATCAACACCGAGAACTTCCTTGAAGCATCTTTTGATAAAGCCCTCGTTCATTTCCATAATGTCTTCCTGCGTTGCGAAGGACATCTCAAGGTCTATCTGTGTAAATTCGGGCTGACGGTCAGCGCGAAGGTCCTCGTCGCGGAAGCAACGCGCGAGCTGAATGTATCTGTCAAAGCCCGAGAGCATAAGCAGCTGCTTGTAGATCTGGGGCGACTGAGGGAGAGCGGAGAAGCTTCCCTTGTGGATTCTCGACGGAACGAGATAGTCGTGAGCGCCCTCGGGGGTGGACTTGATCATCATAGGTGTTTCGATTTCGTAGAATCCGTTCTCGTAATAATATTCACGAGCTACGCGAGCGATCTCGTGGCGCATTCTGATGTTTCTCTGAAGCTCGGGACGGCGGAGGTCGATGTATCTGTATTTGAGCGCAACCTCGTCCTTAACCTTCTTTGAGTCGTTTACCTCAATAGGAGGTGTCTGCGCCGCGGAGAGCACCTTCATGCTCTCAACGTAAATTTCAATGTTACCTGTCGCGAGGTTGGGATTTTTCGCGCCCTCGCCTCGCTCTCTTACCGTGCCGTGAACACAAAGCACGTGCTCCGCGCGGCAGGAGAATGCCTTTTTAAATATTTCTCTGTCGGTGTTCTCGTCAAACGCGAGCTGAACTATACCCGTTCTGTCGCGAAGGTCGATAAAGATGAGCGCTCCGAGGTCACGCTGTCTTTGAACCCAACCCATAACGCAAACCTTTTCACCTATTGCGGATTCGGGAACCTGTCCGCAGTAAAAGCTTCTTTTGTCATTTGAGCTTAAAAATTCTGCCATTTTATTTTCTTCCTTTCGGTGTAATTCGTTTAAAACGGTGACGCCTTGATCGTGTAAGCGCTATCCAAGGCCTCTTTTACGAGCGCGTCGAAATCAAGCTTGTTTTCCTCGACAAGCACCTTCTCGAGCACGGGACGGGTCTTGGGGTGCTTGGGCGTGAATACCGTACAGCAGTCCTCGTAAGGCTCGATCGAGGTTTCAAAGGTGTTGATCTTGCGGGAAATTTCAACGATCTCTTCCTTGTCCATACCTATGCAGGGACGGAATACGGGGAGGCTTGCCGCGTTGTTCGTAACAACGAGCGCCTCTGCGGTCTGAGAAGCGACCTGACCCAAGCTTTCGCCCGTGATAAGACAGGTGCAGCCGTGCTCCTCGCCTATTTTCGACGCGATCGCCATCATATATCTGCGGAGCAGGAGCGTGAAATAATCCTCCTCGCAGTGCTTTACAAGCTCCTCCTGAATCTTTGTGAGGGACACCACGTGAACGTAAATGTCGCCTGCGTACTCGGAAACAAGTCTTGCGAGCTTTATAACCTTTTCTCTTGCAAGCTCGCTTGTGTAGGGGTAGGATTCGAAGTGCACCGCCTCGATGCAAAGACCCCGCTTCGCCATCATATAGCCTGCCACAGGGGAATCAATACCGCCCGAGAGAAGCAGAAGTCCGCGTCCGTTGGAGCCTACGGGCATACCGCCCGCGCCGCGGAACTGACCTGCGTGAACGTAAGCCGCGGTTTCACGAATCTCCACCTTGACAACGACGTCGGGACGTCTTACGTTTACCTTGATTCTTCCGTTCGTTACGTCAAGTATCTCGCCGCCGATTATCTCTGCGAGCTGCATTGAATCGTACGGGAAGGTTTTATCACTTCTCTTTCCCTCAACCTTGAAGGTAGCCTTGCCCTCAAGAAACGGGGGTATATATTCTCTTGTAACTCGCTTTATATCCTCGAGGTCCTTTTTACATTCGGCCGCTCTGCCTACCGCCGCTATGCCGAAGGTCTTGGTTGCCGCCTCGAACATGCCGTCAATGTCGCAAAAATCGTCCTCGGGAGTGATATATATCGTGCTCTGCGCTCTCGTAACCGTGAAATCACCAAAGGCTTTCGCCTTTCTGCGAAGCTGCTTGCAGAGCATATCCTCAAAGTACTTTTTGTTAGCACCCTTCAGAACTATTTCGCCGTATTTGCAAAGTATAATTTCTTTCATAATCAACTGTCCTGATTAGTTTTTATAGTAGTTGGGGAAAAGCTTTTCCCAGACCTTCATACAGCCGATGGTGTCGGCGATGGAGGTGTGAGCCACGCCGTCCCATTCAACGCCGAGCGCCGCCATAGCATCCGTCAAGGACGCGTGCGTAAGCTCGGGAAGATGCTCGTGAGCGTAACGAACGAATTCGTTAGCGCAGCAGCGTGTCTTTTCACGGAGCGCGAGCATTTCACTTTCGGTGTCGTAAATGTATTTGATGTGGCTGTAGTCGGTGGATACGCCGTACGCGATAAGGTTGTCGCAGTTCTCAAAAAGCTCCTTTATCGTGGGGATAAGCTCGTCGAGCTTGGGCGCATTTTCAACCATCGCGGGAGTGATTCCGTGGATCTTTTCGGTCTGCTTCCATTTTTTCTTGTGCATAGGCTTTACGAGTGTGTCCATAATAATTCTGCCCGTAGCGTCGGTGATGGAAATGGAAATGATCTCGTCGTGGTCGTAAACGCCCGTGAGCTCGAGGTCAAAAAACAGGACGCGTTCTCTGTCCATATCATATTCGGCGTTTCTGTAAGCGTCGCCCTCTTCTCTTCTCTGCGCCAGATCTTCTTCGTAACAAGACTTACAAAGCTTGCGCTTGTATCGAACGTCCTTGCCGCATTTAATACAGTTCAGGGGGAGCTTCACGGCCGTCTTTTTATCGTAGAAGTAGAGGGTCGAGCCGTCGTTTCGAAGGGTGAAGGCAACGGGCTCCTCGACTACGGAATAGTGCATCTGCGCAAGCCGTTCCTTTGTGTAATACGAGCAAGCCGCCGCGTTCTTTACACTCATTCGTTCGATCTGGCTACCGCTCTCAAGCACTCTCGTTTCACGCTTTGCGCGGGGGAAATACCATTGTTCAGGGGGCGCTTCAACCACCCGTGCAGGGTCAAAATAGTATATATGCGAGCCGTCCTCTGCCACGTCGAACGCCGCAGGGTCGCCCTGAGGCATCAGGTGCATCTGTGTTAAAATGTTTCTCGTTAAGTAATTTTTCGCATCCGCTTCACGCTTCGTTATCTGCGGGATGACTGCGCCCGAGCGCAGCTTCATGGTGTTTCTCAATTTATGTTACCTCGGTTTTATTGATCTATATAATATATATAAATATAATATAAGCATACGTATTCATAATATTATAACATATATTTATATATTTTACACTGGCTTTTGAGAAAAAATAGTAAAAAGATGAGGGAATTTTGTATGTGGCGACCATTGGCCGCCCCGAAGGTGCAGAGCGCATAGCTGAGGTGGATTTTCGGGCAAGCCGAAGATCTCCGTTATAAATAATAAAGCTCCCTCCGAGAGGGAGCTGGCATTTTCGTCAGAAAATGACTGAGGGAGCCCGCGCGTGTGCTTTTTGGGTTGGAATTTTAATCAAAGCTTCGCGGGGCTCCTTCCGCCGCCTGTGGCGGTTTTTCTCCTTCTCAGAGGGAGATATATTATAATCTTTTAATAATTTTCGGGGCTTCGTCATTAAAGCGGGAAATCTCAAAAATGCCCGTCATTTTTGAAAATTTCTTTTCAAGCCAAGAGGGCTTTTTATCAAGCATCGCAAGGAAATCCTCATATTCCTCGCTCATATCGTCGTCCCTGCCCGTGAGTGCGAAAAATCTGTGGTAAAACGCCTTCGAATCGTCGTAGTCCTCGTCATTTTTGTAGCCGAAAACGAACACGATGCGATCTTCCACGACGTCGCGGATCGCCGAAGCGCACACCTCGGTGGAGATGGGCTTATTCCCCATTACGTTGTGCATTCGGCCGACCGAAAAAAGACAGCCGTCGTCTCGCACGGTAATTGAGATCGGAAGATTTGCGTTTTTGTCGTTCGGCAAGAATATTTCGCAGAAGTCCTCGCCGTCCGAATCGACGTCGCAGCTCACCCGAGGAGATATGCTCGGGAACTGCCGACGGAGATATGTAATTGAATCCTGAATAGTCATTTTTTACCTCGTTTTATTTGACGGCGTCGCCGCCGGTATATCTTTCGTAGTAGAATAAATATTGCTGCGCAACACCCGCGTATTTGCCGAGCTCGTCGGGAGAAAAGCTATCGTCAAAATATTTTTCGAGCACCCTTTTTATCCACACGTCAACGGGAAATGCGTCGAGTCGATCAAAGCCGAAAAGCAGAGCGCAAGCGGCAACCTTTGGGCCTACGCCTTGAATCTTACAAAGCTCGTCGGCGGCGTCCTTGGCGGACTCAAAATCCCTTATGGAGCAAAGACTTATCTCGCCGCTTGATACGCGGCTCGCCGCATCGTAAACGTACCTTGCGCGGAATCCCATTTTGAGAGAGCGCAGGCCGTCAATGCCGAGCGACAGCACCTGCTCGGGTGACGGAAACGGAGCAAAATTGCCCTTGTTCTCCCTGTGCGCCGAGGGGATATGACCCTGCATATTTTCGGCAAGATCCTTGCCGTTTGAGGTCGCCTCGCAAAGCGAGGAGATCAGCTTTTTTATTCGCGGAATGTTGTTGTTCTGGGAGATTATAAACGAGCAGAGCGCCTCCCAGCTCTCCTGTCGCAAAATGCGGATTCCCGAGGATTTCTCGACCGCGCGCGCAAGGCTCGGGTTGCTTGACAGCGAGAGAATATCCGAGTTGATTTGGCTGTAGTCCACATCAAGCGAGAGGTAGCTTTTCCATTTATTTTCGTATTCCTCAAGTGTGGAATTGTATATGTAGAGCGTGTCCCCGTCCTGCGCGAAGGACACGTATTTTCCGTGCGCCACGCCCGCAAATTCGACCTCGTGAGCCGAGCCCTCCACTTTGTCGAAGCGAAAGCATTGACCGCAGTCAAAACTTTTATTTATATCAAAAAGCTCAAGCCCGTCAATTTTTACAACGGAGATATCTCCGCGCAAAAATTCCTCGGCGCAAATTTTTTGCATCAACATTTAAAAATATCTCCTTTTTTGAGATTTTACACTTGAATATTGCATAAAGAATATGTTATAATGATTATATACGTTAATTATATTATATTTTGCGGCAAATTTCAACAGGAAATTTGAAACAAAAAATTTTAGGGGCAAGTTTTATGGAACAGATTTATACAATACCGGTCAATGAAGCTTTTGAAAAGTCTGCTGAGGACAAGTCCTGCGGATGTCCTTTTTGCGCGCTTTATCGCAAGCTTGAGGAAAACGAGCTTGATCTCATTCTCGGCGCGTCCATGATGGAGCCCGACGTGCGCATCAAGACCAACAAGCAGGGCTTTTGCCGTACTCATTACGACCTTATGTTTACAAGAAAGAACCGACTTGGCATGGCGCTCACGCTTGAAAGCCACATAGCCGAGCTTGCGGATGAGATAAAGGACCGAGGCTTCGGCGGGGGTACGGGAAACAAGCCCATTAAGCGCATCGGCGAGCTTGAGGATTCCTGCTACGTTTGCAAGAGAATAGAGTTTAATTTCAAAAATATGGTTGAAACCGCGGTTCTTTTGTGGGAGTCGGACGAGAATTTCGATGCGAAGCTCAAGGCGCAGCCGTATTTCTGCCTTCCCCATTACAGAATGCTTCTGTCGGCGGGACAGGCTCGTCTCGGCAAGAAAAAGCAGCAGGAATTTTCAAAGATCTGCGCGCAGGTGGTTGAAACATATATGGACGAGCTTTCGGGCGACGTTAGCTGGTTCTGCAAGAAATTTGACTATCGCTACGACGAGGAGCCTTGGTATAATTCAAAGGATTCCGTGGAGCGCGCGTTCAAATTCCTTCGCGGAGACATACATAATAAATAAAATCGATAAGCGAAAAGCTCCCTTCGGGAGGGAGCTGTCGCCTGCGGCGACTGAGGGAGCCATCGCGTATTTTGGGGTTGATTTGCATTAAAGCTCCGTAAGGCTCCTTCCGTCTTTTGCTTCGCAAAATCCACCTCCCTCTCGGAGGGAGGCAAGAATAAAGAATGGTGAGATTATGATAGACTTACTTGATTTACATAAACATTTTATATTGACACATCTGAAGGCAGGAGATATTGCCGTGGACTATACCATGGGTAACGGCCACGATACCGAGTTTTTGTCCAAGGTCGTGGGCGAGAGCGGCCACGTTTACGCGTTTGATATTCAGCCGTCGGCGGTTGAGTCTACAGCGAAGAACTTGAAGGCGGCGGGGTGTCCCGAAAACTACACGCTTATTTGTGATTCCCACCATAACGTAAAGAATTACGTAAACCGCAAGGTTAAGGCTGGGATGTTTAATCTCGGTTGGCTCCCCGGCGGCGACAAGAGCATAACTACCATGCGCGAGACTACGATGCCCGCGATAGAGGCGGCAATCGAGCTTATGGACAAGGATGCGATACTCAATATTGCGGTCTACCCCGGCCACCCCGAGGGCGACGCTGAGGGCAAGATGATCGAGGAATACCTCTCCTCCCTCTCTCGCCACAAGGTTTGCGCGACCAAGGTGAAGATCACGAATTCCCCGACGTCACCTTACTTTTTTATGATCGAAACAAAAGCGTAAAGGCGGTTAAATATGATAAACAAAAAGAAATATCCCGCGTTCGAGGACACGGGAAAAATGAGGAAAAAGAGTAAGGCGGCCATGGTTGTTGCGATTGCCCTGATTTTTGTGTGGGCGATCTGCATTACCACCATTTTGGTTTACAGCATAGCAAACCGCGCGCCGATCGATGATACTGACGACGAGACGGACGGAGCCGAGGCGGAACCCAAAACGTATACCGTTCAGGACTATACTTACGAAGCTCAGATAGATGAAGCTATGAAAAATGCAATAAATTCCTCGGGTGAATATTATCTTTCGCTTATAAACAAAAGCAATCCCGTCGGCGCGGATTTTACCGTGTCGAACCTTAAAACGCTGGATTCTCAATATACGACGAGAGAGCTTCAGCTTGAAACCAATGCCGCTCTCGCCGCAGAGGCGCTTATGGCGGAAATGAGAGCCGCGGGCTTTGATGAAATATTGATCACGAGCGCGTACCGCACGTACTCTTATCAAAAGCAGCTTTTTGACAAATACGTGGCGGAAGAAAAGGTGAAAAATCCCGACCTTTCCGATGATGAGATCAAGGAGATCGTTCTCGGATATTCCGCAGAGCCGGGTTACAGTGAGCATCACAGCGGACTTTGCATCGACTTTTATCTTCCCGAGCGAATGATCGACCTTGTGAATTACGGAAGCGAAACTTCGAGCAGTACCGCAGATATTGGTTTTGCCGAATCCGAGGAATATCAGTGGCTGCTCGAAAATGCCCACAAGTTCGGATATATTCTCCGATACCCCGAAAACAAGGTCAATGAAACCAAGTACAACTACGAATCGTGGCATTTCCGCTTCGTTGGAGTTGATGCCGCGACGAAGATCTACGAGAAAGGCATTACCCTTGAAGCATACGTGAAATAAGTGCAGAGTGCAGAGTTGTAGGGCGGGGGCTTGCTCCCGCCGAGTGCAGAATGCAGAGTTAAGGAGGATTTCCGCCACGGCGGAAATCCTCCTTTTTCTTTTATGCGATTATTTATTTTTCTTCATTGATTTTCATATCAAATTCGGGAAAACAAAGCAATAAGTAGTCGCATTCGTCGCAACAACACTCAAAGCCTTGCTCTCCGTTGCCAAGACAAACGGTAGGCTCTCCCGGCGCAAGCTCGACGCCGCTAATATTCATTACCCTTTTTTGAATGTTCTTGCTCATATAATCCTCCTATCAGCATATAAAAAAGGTGCGCAACCGAAGCTACGCACCGAAAAACGTAGCTCCATGCCGCGACGCAAACTTTTTTAACACTACCATATAACACGGAAAGCATACAAAAAGGGAGCATACATTTTTGCCAAAAGGAAAAAAGTATACTTAGCTCATGTTAACCATAGTAGTGTTGTGTTATTCAGTTTACGTCGCAAAAATATTATAACACACTCTTGATAAATTGTAAATACTTTTCGGGGAAATTGATAAAATTACCGTCAAAAAATCGCACTTTTAAACAAAAAAGTCTGCAATGTAGGGGTCGGCGCCTCGACGACCCGTAAGCGCAGAATGCAGAGTGCAGAGTTGTAGGGGTCGGCGCCTCGACGACCCGTAAGTGCAGAATGCAGAGTGCAAAGTGCAGAGTGTAGAATGCAGGGTTGTAGTCCGCAATAAAAAATCCTCCCTCCGAGAGGGAGGTGGCGCGAGCGAAGCGAGTGTCGAAAGGAGAGTTACGGGGCTTTCATAATAAAATATGCTTCAAGTACGCGCAGGCTCCTTCCACCATCTCCGATGGTCCCCCTCCCTCTCGGAGGGAGGATAAATTAATCGTAGGGCGGGGGCTTGCTCCCGCCGAGTGCAGAATGCGCTCTCAAATAAAAAAGACCCGCCGACAAGCGAGTCTTTTTTATTTCAAATTAAAGCTTTGCCTGGTTAACCTTGATACCGGGGCCCATTGTAGAAGCAACTACGCAGGACTTGATATACTGACCC
>CAZMKU010000065.1:0-9849 GCA_964567085.1 uncultured Clostridium sp. | reverse complement strand
ATCCAATAGGACTGTGCATCACCTGTTAAGGTAGTACCCTCGGTTTCCCAAGTGAATGTCATTGTTATTTCCGAAGCATCGGGAACGGTGAAGGTATAGTAACAGTATTCGCTGTTTCCTGCGACCTTTGTATCGTTTACATATACGGCACCTCGGTCATAGTCACCCTTGTTTATAAGCTGAATATAAACCTGTGAACCGACCTTCGCGCTTACTGTACGTACAGGCGAGGTTTCATCGTTTACCGTGAAGTTATCTCCCAAGCCCTCTAAAAGCTGACCGTCAAGTGTTACACGGAGATAATATGCTTCACCGTCTTTAGCAACAGGACCGCTATTTTCGGCAGGGGGATATACGGAAGACCAATCACAAGCGTATATCTTGTAATAACTGATTGTTACATCTTTAGTCCATTGAGCATATAAAGTCATATTAGATGAAACAGAAATGTACTGTCCGTCTGTGTATGAATTACCGCTACCGTCTGCCTTTGTATTCCAACCTGTGAAATACCAATCATCCGCTTTAGTAAATGCGTTAGCTTTAAGTAATATTTTTGCCGTTGTATTACCGCTTAAAGCTACGGTTTGATTTTCCATTTCTCCCTCACCGCCGTTAGCATTAAACACAATGGTATAGTTTGCTGTGGGTTCTGTGGGAGTTGTAGGTGTTGTAGTTGTTGTCTGAGACGATTTATTGCTTGACGAACCGCCCGAACTACCGCCCGAGCTTGACCCGAATATAGAGCTTAAAAGACCGAGCGAGGTAACAACAAGGGCAATTACCAGAATAGTGGATATTACCCCTTCCGCTTTAATATTCTTAAAGCTGTTTTTTATTTTATCAAAATTTAGTCGCTTATTTTGCATTGATTTGACTCCTTCAATTCATAGTTTTTACCTATCCTTTTCTCAACGTCAGATATAAAGCTCGGAAAAGCATCTTCAAGCATTTCACCAAAGACCGCACCGAAGTCTGTTTTCTTCGGCTTTTGCCTTTTTAATTCGAGGATTTCGTTTTTGAAAACTCGCGGAAGACCTATAGGACGCCCACGAGTGTCTAAATTTTCATATACGCTTACATATTGTTCTTCTACTACCACGTATGAGGTGATACGCCTGTAAAGCTGTTGCAGGGTATCATTCATACTGTATTGATATTCTCTGTACCAATACGCAAGCGGAACTGTCGATGTAATTACTATCATTTTTCCGTTGAAGACCTTATTTGAAAATCTACTCTTTACGGAAGATGCAGTATCATTGTCAAGGAGCTTTAGCAAGTCCTCAAATTCAAACGCTTTGTCACGTAAGTCATCAAGTATAATTGCCTGTTGCCCCATATAATCTTGAAAGGGATCGTTAGAGGAAGAAGAAACACAGAAATCATATCCCATTTTTTCAAGAAGCTTTTTAGCGTAATAGGTCTTGCCTGTACCGCCTTTGCCGTGAATAAACATTACTTCTATTTGTCTGTCCGGCTTTAACACAAGACATTGACAATGAAGCTTCCACAGCTTGTCTAACTGTGTATGTGCTTTCGTTTTTTCGTTTACCGAAAGAGAATTGATATACTCAAGCTGTTGAGCATAAGAAAACTGCTCAAAATTGCCGAGTATTTGAGAAACGGCTATTTCGCTTTCAAAGTCGAAATTTGCTATGACCTCTTTTGGCGAATATTGATGTTTATGTTCTTGCCCTGCGTTTGAGTGGGTAAGGTACATAAGCATATCTGTTTTGCGACCTTCGACTTTATTTACAAAGTTTTCATCAAGACCAAACCATGAAGCAACGTCTGCAAATTCTACTGACGTTTTACCGAAGTTAAGGTATATATGATAGTGTGGCTCTGTATCGTCTTTATCGTGTAATATGTACGCCCATTGTTTTATAGACTTTTTGGAGCGTATAACCGCCTGTATATCCACTTTTAAGTGGGAAACATTAGAAACAACCTCACAATGCTTCTTTCGCATATTTTTACCCCCCTGCGAAAGTATTTTTCTGACCGGATAATACCGGAATTTTATAATACACCAAATACACCAATACACCGAGGCGCTGGACAAGCCCTCAGCGCCGTAACGGTTTGTATTCGATTTCATTAGATTACAACTGACTTTTCGGGCTACGGTGTACTCGGTGAAATACACCGAATACACCATTTACACCCATTTTTTAATTTTATGCGTACGGTTTGAAGTCGGGAATATCATATCCTGCTTCATTGACGAGCTTTATTACCTCGTCATAGGTAAGATTAAAGTAAATTATTGTGCCGTCTTCCATTTCAAAACAAGTGGTGTCCTTGCTTGCATAGAAGAACAATACTTTAAGAAGGTTTACACAATATTCACCCTTGGGCGTGGGAAGTTTAATAAACATATCTGTCCCCCCCTTTATGCGTGGGCGTTGCCTTCTTTAGCAGGGAAATCCTCGGCAAATGCCTTCATCACTGCTTTACGGCTTGCATACTGTGCATCTCTCTTTGTGGTGGGATCTTCAAAGTATGTAGGCTCAATAGGAACGAGAGTGCTACCGCATTCAAGATAAAATCTTGTAGCCCTCTTTTCTTCCTTGGTGTTCTTGTCCGTATAGGTGGACTCCTTCTTGTAGAGTTTACAAAGCATATATTGCTCCTTTCTGGGTATTCCCCAATAAAATAATATTTACAAGCCTGTATGACATAATGCCTAACAGCGTTGTATCGTAGGGGGCAAGGGTGCAGGGTCGCACCCTTGCAATAGTTGAGAGCTTTTTCTTTTTCCACCCCTCTTGCAAGAGGGGAGAAAAAAGAAAAATCTTAACAAAATCGCAAGTTTTTGACACTTGGACTTTGTTAAGATAGATTATAAACTATTCATTCAAATATTTTTTGAAAAAATATATTGACAAGTTGAAATTATTATGGTATAATTCTACATTGGTACGGTCTGCAAATATTCTGCAGCCGACTCTCTACTGCGCAAAATTTAAGTTCAAAGCGCGGTCGTATTAAAGTCCATAGGGAGGTAAAAAACATGGCATTCAATACTTATGAAACACTGTTCGTTGTAAACGTAACAGCAGGCGAGGAAGCTACAAAGGCTACCACCGACAAGTTCACAACATTGATTAGCGAAAACTGCGAAGTACTCAATATTGCTAACTGGGGCAAGAAGAGACTTGCATACCTTATCGATGATATGAGCGAGGGTGCATACACTGTTGTAACCTACAAATCCAATCCTTCTTTCATCGCTGAGCTTGAGCGTCTTATGAACATTGACGAATCTGTAATGCGTTCTCTTACAATCAAGCTTGAACACGAGCCCGTTTTCAAGACAGCTGTTGTAGAAGAGGTTGCTGAAGAAGCAGTAGCTGTTGAAACAACAGACGCTGAATAATTCAGACAAAATCGGAGGTATCGCATGGCAAACTTCAATTTAAATAAGGTCATCCTTGGCGGTAGACTTACCGCTGACCCCGAGCTCAAGACAACATCAAGCGGCATTTCGGTAGTAACTTTCTCTATCGCAGTTAACCGCCGTTTTTCCAAGGATTCCGCACAGCAGAACGAAACAGACTTTTTCAACGTAACTGCTTGGAGACAGACTGCAGAGTTCGTTTCCCGTTACTTCAGAAAGGGTTCTTCAATCTGCGTTTCAGGCTCTATCCAGAACAGAAACTGGACAGACCAGCAGGGTCAGAAGCATTACAGAACAGACATCGTAGCTGACGAGGTAATGTTCGTTGACTCTCGTTCGGATTCCCCCGCAGCAGCTGATAGCTTCGGCAGCGCGGCACCCGCATTTTCCTCTCCCGTAGGAGCAGCTCCTAAGTTTGAGGAAATCAAGACAGACGACGATCTTCCCTTCTGAGAAGACGCCGAACATTAAATTTATAGGAGGATTTCAAAATGGATAGAACCGAGAATACTCGTGCAACAAGACCTGTTGTTCGCAAGAGAAGAAAGGTTTGCATCTTCTGTGCAGACAAGGTTGCATATATTGACTACAAGGATAGCGCAAAGCTCAGAAAGTTCATTTCCGAGCGCGGCAAGATCCTTCCCAGAAGAATTTCCGGCACATGCGCACTTCATCAGAGAGAGCTCAACACAGCTATCAAGCGCGCACGTCAGGCAGCTCTTCTTCCTTACGTTGCTGACTAATTCACAAACGAAAAGAGGAACAGATCTAAACGGTCTGTTCTTTTTTCATTATACACAAAAAAATCTTTTCAAAAACAAAAACTTTTTCCCTTTTATGTATTTACTTATGTTAAAACTTATGATATAATAAATTATGTATATAATGTGTAATTATTGCTATTCAAGCCTTAATCCGCACAACATATTGCTTAACGTCCCTACAAGGAGATCAAAATGCATAAGTGTTCCTTAAAGACCGCCGTTTATTTCGGTGACAACGCTCTCACAAGACTTTCTCAAATTGAATATAAAAACGTATTTATCATCGCAGACCCCTTCACTGTTTCAAGCGGTCTTATCAGAACCGTAACGAAGCATCTTGATGTTGCGAAGATATCCTACGAGCTTTATTCAAACGTAGTGCCCGATCCCTCGATCGAAAAGGTCGTTGAGGGTGTCACCGCGCTTATGAAGAAAAAAGCTCCCTGCATTATAGCGGTTGGCGGCGGCTCTGCTATCGACTTAACGAAATGCGTTCGTCAGTTCGCTCACAATATCGACAAGGATTACAACCCCTATTTTATTGCGATCCCCACGACCAGCGGTACGGGTAGTGAGGTTACTTCATTTGCGGTCATCACGGATACCGAAAAGCACGTAAAGCACGCGCTCGTTGACGACGCGCTGCTACCCGAGGAGGCTATCCTCGACGTGGATATGGTCAGAAGCGTACCCGCGGCTATTACCGCAGATACGGGTATGGACGTTTTAACTCACGCTATTGAGGCATACGTAAGCATTTACGCGAACGACACGTCGGATATGTATTGCGAAAAGGCATCGGCACTCTGCAAGAGATACCTTGCCCGCTCATACAGATTCCCCGAGACGGGTGAAATACGCGCAAGAGAAAAAATGCATTTGGCTTCAAACCTTGCGGGTATCGCGTTCAACGCGGTTTCTCTGGGTCTTAATCACGGTATGGCTCATCAGCTCGGCGCGCAGTTCCACATTCCTCACGGACGCGCAAACTCGATCCTTCTCCCTGTGGTTATTGAATATAATTCGGGCGTGGTTCAAGGACAGAAGCCCACGGTCATTCACTCAAGCGCCGACAAATACGCCAAGCTTGCGCGCAAGCTCGGAATCGGCAACCCCGACAACGACGTTGAATCCATCAATAACCTTCTTAGCATGATCCGTTCTATGCAGAAGGAAATGAATATGCCCACGTGCATCCGCGAGGCTTGTCCTAAGCTGACCAAAGAAGAATATATGGCGCAGCTTGACGCTATGACGGACGCCGCCTTAAAAGACAGATGCACCCCCTCAAATCCCCGACTTCCCTTGGCAAGAGACGTTAAAAAAATATTTGAAAGCATTTGGTAATATTTGCCCGACTTCCGAAGAAGTCGGGCAGTTTTATTCGCCACGGACAAGTTATAAATAATATCCCCCACGTTTTCATATAACCGCTCACGAACGCATAATATTGTATATATTACGTTTTCGGAGTGACCATGGAGCACAAAAATTCGTTTCTATTCAAATTCTTTATTTTCACCGTAATAATCACGCTATGCCTTCTCGCGCTTATGTATTTCTTTCCCGAGAAGGAGCGGGACGACGGGGATGTTGACACCTCCGCCGAGCCCGAGAAGAAATACACCACGGTTATTATTGACGCGGGGCACGGCGGCGAGGACGGCGGCACGCAGACCGCCTCGGGCGTGCTTGAAAAAAACCTTAATCTTACAATTGCCGAGATGCTAAAAAAGCAGCTCGAGGATATGGGGATCGAGGTGATTATGACTCGCACGGAGGATAAGCTTCTGTACGACACGAGCGTTGACTACGAGGGGAGAAAGAAAAAGCTCGACGCGGCGGCGCGGCTCAAGATCGTCGAGGATACGCCGAATGCCCTTTTCGTCAGCATTCATATGAATTCCTACGTAAGTCCGAAATACTCGGGGCTTCAGGTCTGGTATTCCGAAAATGACCCCGAGTCCTTGTCGCTCGCAAAGACCATTCAGGAGCGCAACAACACCCTTTTTCAAATCGGAAACACACGACAGACGAAGTCTGCGGGAGATAGCATTTATCTTTTGAGTCAGATACAATCCCCCGCCGTGCTTATTGAATGCGGATTTCTTTCAAACCCACGCGAAGCGGCAAGTCTGTGCGACTCGGGCTACCAAATAGCTCTCGCGAAAAGCATCGCAGAATCCATTTCCGAATATATCAAAAATGCGCAAAGCTGAGCTTTGCGCATTTCTATTAAAACAGATTCCATGGATATTTGTTTTCGGGCTTACATTCAACCTCTATCTTCTTATTCAGCACAGGATGGACAAAAGCGCATCTGTACGAATGAAGCGCCGCAGAGCAACCGTTATCACGCGAGCCGTACTTTCCGTCACCTGCAAGCGCGTGACCGCGTGACGCAAGCTGAACTCTTATCTGATGAGTTCTACCCGTTACGAGATGCACACAAAGAAGGCTTTTTTCATCGTCCTTGGCGTTTTTCGCGATACCAAGCATCTTGTATTCAAGAATCGCGCGCTTCGCGCCGCGTCGCTCGCCTTTAACTACGAAAGACTTGTTTTTAGTCTTGTCGTGATAAAGGAAATCGCAAAGCTCCACCTTGCCGTTTTCATTCTTCTCACATTCGTCAAACGGCACGATACCCTCTGCCACCGCGAGATATTCCTTATAATACTCTCCGCTCGCAACAAGCTCGGAGAGCTTGCCCGTGTAGCGTTTATCCGTTGAATACATTATAATTCCACTCGTTGTAGTGTCAAGTCTGTGGACAACACCGACATAATCAAGTCCAAGCGTTGCTCGCAACAATGAGGGCATACACTCGCCCTCTGCGTCCTGCGAAATAACACCGCAGGGCTTGTTAACAAGTATAAGATATTTATCTTCATAAAGAATTTCAAGATCCATAAAACCACCCTAAGAGAAAAGAGGACGCGTCATTTAGATGAAGAAGGCGTGATCGGACGATCGTCGGCGTACGAGGGTACGCCAGAGAGTTCGAGCGCGACTAAAAAGCCACATAAAACGAGGAAAACCGCCGAGGAGTCGGCGGTTTTCGTCATCTGAAAAAGACAAAACTATATTTTTAAATTGTTTCTTGTCCTTTCAATTAAAGTGGCTTTTGTTCTTCGCTAAATGAAGCAGCCTCTTTTTGTTACATAATCAGTCAGCGTATACGCTTACCTGCTTCTTGCCTGCCTTCTGCTCAAACTTAACTCTACCGTCAATAAGTGCGAAGAGTGTGTCATCCTTACCGATACCAACGTTGTTACCGGGGTGGATAGCTGTTCCTCTCTGTCTAACAAGAATGTTACCAGCGAGAACTGCCTGACCGTCTGCTCTCTTTGTGCCGAGACGCTTGGATTCGCTGTCACGACCGTTCTTTGTAGAACCTACGCCCTTCTTATGAGCAAAGAACTGTAAACTAAGCTTTACCATTATCTTTACCTCCAAAAATTTTAATTTGCGTGCGACGTATTATACGTCGTCGTAGGGTTTGTCAACTACCGAAACATCAAGGTAGTCGTAGTATTCGTCCATCATATCTTCGATCTGCTTATAGTAAGCTAAGAAGATACCCGATACTGCGTATCTTTTGAGATCGTCCTCCTCAAATTCGGGAAGCGCGGACTTGGACTTAATGCGGATGTCTGTTGTTTTCTCGTCGATCGTGTAATCAATGTGAGAGTCATAAGCGACCTCAACCGTATTGATTATAAGCATCGTCATAGCGGATAACGCCGCGCAAAGCACGTCGTCGCCCTCTTCACCGTAGCCGGTGTGACCCTGCTCCTTGAAACCGTAGAAAACTCCACCGCTTCTGTAAAAAACGAGTTTAGTCATATCAAACCACTCTCAGAATCAGCCTGCAATGCTTGTGATCTGAATCTTTGTGTAGGGCTGTCTGTGACCCATCTTCTTCTTCTCGTTCTTCTTGGACTTGTACTTCATTACATAGATCTTCTTGCCCTTGCCGTTCTTAACAACAACGCCCTTAACACATGCACCCTCAACTGTGGGAGTACCTGCCTTAAAGCCCGCTTCTGTTGACAATGCAACAACGTCAAATGTAACCTCTTCACCCTCAGCGCAGTTAAGCTTTTCAACAAAGATAATATCCTGCTCTGTAACTTTGTACTGCTTTCCGCCGGTTGTAATAATTGCGAACACGAAAAGCACCTCTCTTTCATATAAGTCTCGCTAAACAATGGCGGTAACCTAAAAATAGGCACACTTAAAAAAAGCCATTTTTACGCGGCATTCCTATTATATCATCAAGTTCCCCTTTTGTCAATAGATTTTTTGCATTTTTACAAGTTTCCGTTAAGTTTTTTATTAAGTTTTCACATATACCGTTGACACGGGAATTTTTTTCATATATAATTATGTAGAAAAATACGAAATGGAAACAAAATATGCAATACTTAAAGCACACGTCAACCACAAGGGAAATAAAGGGCTCAAACGCCGAAGCGATCTCCCGCGCCATTCTGAACGTAAAAAGCCCGACGAGACGAAGCATCGCTCAATACTCGGGAATCACCGAAATGACCGTTTGCCGCGCCGTCGCCCGTCTTTCTGATGCGGGATTCATTCAGGAGAACGCGGCGGAAAGGGGTCACGGAAGCTCCGTCCATATTTCCGATAATTTGAAATTCATTATCGCCGACATTATGGGTGACGAATATTCAATCCATCTTTTATCGTCGGATTACAAGACCCTCCGACATTTCTCTTATCCATACAATTACTCGCTTGATGTACAGGACAACCTCACAATATTCTTCGAGCGGGCAAAAAGTCTTTTTTCGGAAAAGGCAAACCATTTCAGCGGTATTGCGGTAATCTGTAATGATAAAAGCCGCGCCGACTCCGTGCAAAAAGCTATTGATCTATGCTTTGGCGAGGCTTTTACCGTAATTCTCGATGTAGCGGATGCCATTCAAGGCCTGACTGCCTCGGCAATAGATGCGCGCTTCCCATCCGCAAGCGCGTATTATCTGCATCTCGGACATAACAATTTCGCTTACTACGTAACCGACAAATTTGCGATCCGCAGTAATCCGCAGATACTTATGGACGAGGGCGGCAAAATTCTCGGCGAAAGAATTCGCGCCTGCATTTCTCCCGAGCAATTGCACGGTATTATTTTCAATATTGTAAACGCGGCGTCCGCCATTCTTGACGCCAAGCTCTATATTATTGAATCCGACCGCTTTATTCTCGGCAATGGCATAGGCAAGAGCATCGCCGAGAAGCTCGGATTCGGCTTTTCCGACGGCAGAAGGCTGCTTATCTCGGACGTAAAGCCGAAATTGTACATCAAGGGCGCAGCAGTAGCTCTCCAGACAGAGATCATAAGAAAAATTCTTTCAAAGCAATAGAAAAAGGCTTCGGTTCACAACCGAAGCCTTTTTATGTAAATCAAAGATACTTCTTTACAACCTCGCTTGCTTCCTCTGCGGGAATGGAGGAAGTCATAACGATGTTAACGCCAAGCTTTTCGCCAAGCTCGTCAACCTTCTTTACGAACTCGTCAAACTTTGCGATCTCGTTGTTAGCGATCTTGAGAGCGGAGTCAACGAAAACGTCCGTAACGTCGTGGTTGCTCGCAAGAATACCTGCGATGAAGCCGTAAAGAGCCTCACAATCGAAAATAAGATATTCGTTAGTATT
>CAZMKU010000064.1:0-10014 GCA_964567085.1 uncultured Clostridium sp. | reverse complement strand
CCATTCCGATCGTTCACTGTGAGAAGTGCGGCATGGTTGCGCTTCCCGAGGATCAGCTTCCTCTCCGTTTGCCCGAGGTAAAGAACTTCGAGCCGGGCGAGGGCGGAGAATCCCCCTTGGCAAAGATCCCCGAGTTTGTAAACTGCAAGTGCCCCAAGTGCGGCGGTGACGCAAAGAGAGAGACCGACACCATGCCCCAGTGGGCAGGCAGCTCGTGGTACTTCCTGCGCTATATAGATCCCCACAACGACAAAGTGATCGCGGACCCCGAGAAGCTTAAATATTGGATGCCTGTTGACTGGTATAACGGCGGTATGGAGCACGTAACGAGACATATGATCTACTCGCGCTTCTGGCACAAGTTCCTCTACGATACAGGCGAGGTGAATACAGAAGAACCCTATGCAAAGAGAACCGCGCAGGGACTTATCCTCGGTCCCGACGGCGAGAAGATGTCCAAGTCCCGCGGCAATACCGTCGATCCCAACGAGGTAATCGACAGCTACGGCGCTGACGTTCTCCGTACGTATATTCTCTTTATGGGCGACTACGGCGCGGCTACTCCCTGGTCTGACAATTCAGTAAAGGGTTGCAAGAGATTCCTTGAACGCGTTTGCGACCTTAAAGCTATGGTAAACGGCGAGGGCGAGAGCAAGCTGACCTCCTCGTTCCACAAGACCATAAAGAAGGTAAGCGCTGACATCGAGGAAATGAAGTTCAATACCGCTATCGCGGCTATGATGGGACTTCTCAACGAGATCTGCGATGCGGGTACGCTTACTGTTGATGAATATAAGATTTTCATTCGCTTGCTTTGTCCTATCGCTCCCCATATCTGTGAAGAGCTTTGGGAAGACATTGGCGGCGAAGGCTTCTGCTCGCTCGCAGAGTGGCCCGTGCATGACGAGGCAAAGACGGTTGACTCCACGGTCGAGGTTGCGGTTCAGGTAAACGGCAAGCTCAAGGGAACTGTCGTTCTTCCTCTTAACGCCGAAAAGGAAATAGCGCTTGCGACCGCGAAGGCAGATCCCAAGGTGGCGGCTGCTATCGATGGCAAGACGATAGTTAAGGAGATCCTTATCCCGAATAAGATCATTAATGTCGTTGTAAAATAAATTAGAAAATAAGTCTTGACAAATACATTTTTATAGTGTATAATGATTGAGTGTTGTGTGAAAATGCACACAAAATAACTTTTCGTATCAGTGAGGGGAGGGAAAAAGACATGGCAGAAGTTAAAGTAAAAGAAGGCGAATCTCTTGATAGCGCTCTTCGTCGCTTTAAGCGTCAGTGCGCTCGCTCCGGAATTCTCACAGAACTTCGCAAGAGAGAGCACTACGAAAAGCCCAGCGTAAAGCGTAAGAAGAAGTCTGAAGCTGCACGCAAGAGAAAGTACAAGTAATTTTGTATTCGATAAAAGCAAGCGGACACATTTCGGTGTCCGCTTGTTTTTTTGTCAAAGAGCGTGGATATTTGAATATAATAGTTAAAGGATGATACGGCGCCGCCGTGTTCAAAGCATAAATGTTAACATTATGACCTCAATTTAGTAATATTTATGATGTATAATTAAACTGTAAAGCAATATGCTTTAGGCTTTTGATTTCTTGGATAATATTTGAAAGGTGGAAAAAATCATGAAAAAGCTTTTAATGATTCTGTCAGTTCTTCTGGCTCTTTGCCTTTGCCTGACAGCATGTAATCTTGGTAACAAGAATGATGACGCAGACGATGACGACGATGTGGGCGGCGGTGGCCCAAGCAATAGGGTTGAGCAGAACGCGGGCACAAGCGACGGTAAGCAGGTAATTATTGATGCATTCAACTCCTCGGTCGACGTTGATTCTCTTATGGAGAACATCCAGACAGAGATAAACCTCGAGGACGTATACGCGGAGATCCTCAAGATCAACGGCGAGGGCACGCTTGACCTCACGTTCACAGGCTACGGCGAAACAAGCGCTCTTGATACTTACATTGGCTATAAGAACGGTCAGGTTGCGGTTGACCTTTCGGGTACTATTGACGGTGAGACGGGCAGCGCAACCGCCTACGGCTTCTTTACGGAGGACCTCAAGTACGTAATGGTAGTCGTTGATGAGTACGGCATTAACGAAACAGAGGTTATAGACTTTGGCGCATATCTTGACTTTGAAGACGTGATGGGCGCTCTTGAGGATGAGGAAAGTATCGTTATCTGGGATGCTCTCGAGGACTTCAAGCTCCCCGAGCTCAAGGCGGATGATATTTCTTATGACGACGGTAAGTACGTAATCTCCAAGGCTTACTGGAAGAGCGTTGTTACTTATACTGTCGACGCTATGGTTGATATGGCAAAGAATGAAGGCGCCGAGGTTGATGACGAAGAGTTTAAGGAAATTAAGGACACAGTAAACGACGTTCTCGATGAGGTTGATCTTGATATCTTCTTCAGAGTAGAGGGCGATAAGATCGTTGGCTTCGGTATGGACGTTTCCGTAACTGCGGACGATCTCGAGTCTCTTGAGGAAAAGTACGATCTCGATATCAACGAAGAGTTTGTAAGCGCAAACGTAAGCTTTGACGTTAAGGCAAAGGGCGATTATATCGAATACGTAGACCTTGAGGCAAAGGTGGTTGCTGACGCTGAAACGGGCGTAGGTATGGATATGGACGTTCGTTTTGACTCCATTTTCGACGGCGATAAGATCGCGGGCTTCAAGATGACAGAAAAGGCAGTTGTAACGTCCGCCTATTCTTTGGTGGGTACGGATAACAACGGCAACGTTATTGAAGGTAAGACTGTGGTTGAGAAGGCAACCGTGGAAGCAGAGATCGTTCTCGATTTGACGAAGGCTGATAAGGCGGGCTCCGACGTGCTTAAGCTCGAAATGGATGTTGAGACCCAGTCCGACGGCGAGATCGATGCACAGATTGCAGTTTCCGCTTCCGTAACGGCTCGCGGAAATAACAAGTTTGACTTTGCATTCAGCTACGGTGACGGCGTTTCCGCGGAAAACAATATTTCCGCTTCCGGCTCGTTCGCATATAGTGAGAATGCAACTAACTTCCCCTCGATCCCTGCGTACGTAATCGACGCGAAGGATGAGGCTCTTGAAAATTACGAGATCTACGGAAATGAAGAGGGCGACGAAATATATCCCGAATACAACCCCGGATACGGCTACGATTGCTGATATTTGAAAAAATTTTCCCCGACGGGCGACCGTCGGGGTTTTTTAATATAAAAAAGGATTTTTTTGCCATACATATAAATTTTTCAATCGAGCAAAATAATAGCAGAGATGCAAAGCGTTGCAAAACAAAAGTCTATGCCTCGGAACACCGTCGCAGAGATTTTTGGTCTGCGGCGGGGCGTATACTCGATTTATCATAGATTTAAATGTAAAATACCCATTGGGTTTATTTAAAGGAGAATTAGTATTATGGCAAACAAGTCAGCTAAGAAGGCACTTGAACAGTTCAAGATGCAGGCAGCAAGCGAAGTAGGCGTTAACCTCAACAACGGCGGTTACAACGGTGACCTCACATCTCGTCAGGCCGGTTCTATCGGCGGTCAGATGGTTAAGAAGATGGTTGAATCCTACGAGAACAACTTGCAGGGTAAGTAAGACATCATCAGAAGGAAATTAAATTTTCAGACGGTTGCAGCTGCAACCGTCCCTTTTTGTATAAAATTTGTATAAAATTTTAATAAAATCACATAAAAATCTTGAAATTGTCAAATAAAGATGTTATAATAATATTTGATAGATTTTTTTGGAGGAAACAAAAATGAAAAAGACGATTTTACGCAGCTATGCAAGGCTTATTGCTAAATGCGGAGTTAACATAAAGCGCGGCGACGACGTTATTTTGAACGCGGGTCTTGACCAGCCCGAGTTTATTTGTATGGTAGTCGACGAATGCTACAAGGCGGGCGCGGCGAGAGTTATCGTTGATTGGAGCTATCTTCCCAAGAGAAAGCTTGACATTCGACATATGAGCCAGAAGCGACTTGGCACGGTTGAGGCGTTCGAGGAGGAAAGACTCAAATACAGGCTTGAAAAGAACCCTGCTATGATATATATCGTGTCCGACGACCCCGACGGACTCAAGGGTGTAAATCAGAAGAAATACAGCGCGGCTATGGTTGAGATGATGAAGATTACAAAGCCTTACCGCGACAAGATGGACAACAAGTACAAGTGGTGTATCGCCGCGGCTCCAGGCGAGGCTTGGGCAAAGAAGGTTTTTCCTGAGCTTAGAAAATGTCAGGCAGTTGAAAAGCTTTGGGAGGCCATACTTTTCGCGTCCCGCGTTATTGACAAGGAGGGCAATCCTCTCGATCCTATCTCCGAATGGGACAAGCACAATCGAAACTTTATGGAGAAGGGCGCAATTCTTAACGACAAGAAGATAAAGACCTTGGTTTACACGTCAAGCAACGGCACGAGCCTCAAGGTTGGTCTTATGGACGACAGTATTTTCTTGGGCGGCGGCGAGAACACTCTCGGCGGCGAATATTTCAATCCTAACATTCCCACCGAGGAGCTTTTCACAACACCTCGCGCGGGCGATGCGGAGGGTATCGTATATTCGGCTATGCCTCTGTCTTGGCGCGGCGAGATCATTGACAATTTCAGCGTAAGATTCGAGGGCGGCAGAGCGGTTGAGGTTCACGCCGAAAGAAACGAGGAGCTTCTCCGTCAGATGATATCTATGGACGAGGGAGCGGCTATGCTCGGCGAGTGCGCGCTCGTGCCCTTCACGTCTCCTATAAGACAGAGCGGAGTGATGTTCTACGAAACGCTTTTCGATGAAAACGCTTCCTGCCACCTGGCTCTCGGCCGCGGATTCTCTAACTGCGTCCGCGATTTTGAAAAATACAGCATGGCAGAGCTCAAGGAAATGGGTGTAAACGATTCCAGCATTCACGTTGACTTTATGATAGGCTCTGACGACCTTAAGGTTGTCGGCATCTGTGAGGACGGATCTGAATTTGAGATATTCAAGGACGGCAACTGGGCGTTCTGATTTAAAATTTGAAATTTTGAGAGAGGAGGGGAAATATATGTCAAGAAAGCCAAAGCCGAAGAATCAGTTATCGGCAGGTCAGCGCGCCGCGCTTTACGTCGAGGAGCAGGAAAACCGCAGACGCGCGATGCTGGGCGAGGAAAATAATTCAGACGGCAAGGAGAGCGCGGAGGCGGTTGACGTAGCGATGTCGCCGACACAGACGACAAAGCCTGCGGCAAAGAAAAAGGTATTGCCAAAGCCTCAGCATGCGGTGATCAATGTTGATTTTTCGATTCCCGCGGGGAATTTGAGGGCGCTTTCGGGTATGTGCAACGGCCCTGTGTCGTTCGATTCGGATATTTCCTCTGTCTTTCGTGATATGCGCGTGCCTTATGTGCGATACAATAACACAGACACGGCGGTGTCGAGATACGCGTTTGATATATCCCGTATTTTCCCCGATAAAAACGCCGATGAAGGCGATCCCGAAAGCTATAATTTTGATGTGACCGACAGATATATTATGGCGGCGTATAATTGCGGCGCGAGGGTAATTTTGCGACTTGGCGAGAGCGATGGACAGAGCGGCTGGGCGCTTGACGATCCGCAGAAATGGGTCTCGGTCTGCTTGCATACGGTCAAGCATTACAACGACTATTGGAAAAACGGATTCGCTTACGGAATAAAGGAATTTGAGATTGCGCCCGTTGGTAATTTTACAGGCGATCACAAGGACGCGGCGGTATTTGACCTGTACGGCAGAGCCGCGAAGGCGCTCAAAACCCTTGACGAGAGTTATCTTGTAGGCGGTATGAGCTTTTCGTCGTATTCTCCGTCTGCGCGCGAGCTTGTAAAATACTGCGCGGCAAATCGCTTGCCTCTTGATTTTATTTCATTTACAAGTCTTACGGACACACCCGAGAAAGTGTTCTCGGCGGTTGAAAAATATACGGAGCTTCTTTATAATCTCGGCTTTTCGGGCACGAAGATCATGCTCTCCGAGTGGAACTACATAAAGAAGATTTCCGAGTTCGCGGATTCCTCGCTTTATCTTGAAAATGCGGGCGGAGCATATTCGCGCGAGTGCCGTGAAATATTCGAGGCGCAGAAGGGAATCGTCGGAGCGGCATTCTGCTCGTCTCTTATGCTGGGACTAAATCAGTATCCTCTCGTCGAATACGCGACGTATTACGACGCGCAGCCTGCGGTTTCAAAATTCTGCGGTATTTGCGACAGATACGGTAATATTGAAAAGCCCTTCTATGCATTCAAGGCATATTCGGATATACAGAAGCTTGGGCAGGGCGTTCTTTGCCACGTCGAGGAAAATCCCGAGATGCAGAAAAGCGGAGTTTACGCCGCGGCGGCGGTGTCGGACAAGGGCGGTATGGTTATGATATCAAGCTTTGATGGGCCGCAGGTCGTGGATCTGAGGCTTGATATGATCCCTGACAACGTATATAACGCCGAGATCTATATGAGCGACGGCGTGAAAAATCTTGAATTTTGCGACAGCGTCGCGCTGACAGGACTAAAAAAGCGTTTACTGCTCAGTATGAGCGCGTACGGATTTGCGATAATCAAGATATTTTAAAATGAAAAATTTAACCGACTGTGTTCTTTGATTTTCGCAGTCGGTTTTTTCTTTGATTAGAGTTAAATAATATTATAAAAATTGAAATAAACCCTTGACAGAGCAAAAAAATTTTGCTATAATAGTCGTATATTTTAAATGCGATGATGGGAAGAGTAGAGCGACGGCTTAGCTTGACAGAGAGACGCGGTACGGTGAGAGCGTCAGCGGTTATTGCTTGAAGGTAATCCCGAAGCAGCGATGCCCAAGGCCACAAGGTTGTGTAAGCATTGACGTAAGCCTTGCGTTATAAGGCGTCTTCGTGAAAACGAAGGATGAGTGGCTTCTTTTGGAGAAGCAATAAGGGTGGTACCGCAGACGCTTTCGCATTTGTCTCTTGAAAATGGAGATGAGTGCGCTTTTTTGTTTTTTGCGCGCGATTCACTTGAGGTTAACTTGTAGGAGGTTTATATGATTCTCAACGGTTCTGATATTGTTGTAAACGTATTGCTTGAAGAGGGCGTTGATACCGTGTTCGGTTATCCGGGCGGCGGAGTTCTCAATATTTACGATGCGCTTTATAAATACAGCGATAAGATCAATCATTATATAACTGCTCACGAGCAGGGCGCGGCTCACGCGGCTGACGGTTATGCGAGAGCAACGGGAAAGACGGGCGTTTGTATCGCTACGAGCGGCCCCGGCGCGACAAACCTGGTTACGGGTATTGCGACGGCATATATGGACAGTGTTCCCATGGTTGCTATTACGGGTAACGTTGCTACGACGCTTATCGGTAAGGACAGCTTCCAGGAAGTATATATTGCGGGTATTACAATGCCTATTACAAAGCACAATTTCGTAGTTCGCGACGTAAAGGATCTTGCCGATACGCTTCGCCGTGCCTTCGAGATCGCGCATACGGGAAGATTCGGCCCCGTTCTCGTTGATATTACAAAGGACGTTACCGCGGCTATGTGCGAATACGAGCCTCGCGTAAAGGCTGAAGCGCCAAAAGCTGACACAGAATATGAAAATATAGGGGAGGTTGCAAAGGCGATCAACGAGGCGAAGAAGCCCTTCGTTTATTGCGGCGGCGGTATCAGACTTTCGGGCGCCGAGGAAACTGTAAGAGAGCTTTTAACAAAGGCGGATATGCCCGCATCCTATACGCTTATGGCGGCAGGTGTGCTTGGCTTTGGTGACCGCAACAATCTCGGTATGCTCGGTATGCACGGCGCTTACTCCGCGAATAAGGCGGCCGATGAGGCGGATCTCATTATTGCGCTCGGCACGAGATTTTCCGATCGAGTTGCGCTCAATACAAAGGAATTTGGCAAGAGAGCCAAGATAATTCACATAGACATAGACAACTCGGAGATCAACAAGAACGTGCTTTGCGATATGTCGGTTATCGGTGATATCAATGATTTTGTGACCAAGCTTCTCCCGCTTGTAAACAAGCAGGTAAGAGAAGGGTGGCACAGTGCTATTGACGAGTGGAAGAAGGCGGACTTTGTTCCCGTTGATTCCCCTGCGGATTCCAAGGAGCTGAGGCCCCATCAGGTTATCCGCGCGGCGTGTGAGCTTGCGGGCGAGGATGCTATGTACGTAACCGACGTAGGTCAGCATCAGATGTGGGCGGCGCAGTACGTGTCGCACGTAAAGAAGGGCAGTTTCCTCACGAGCGGAGGTCTCGGTACTATGGGCTACGGCTACGGAGCGGCGCTCGGCGCGGCGGTTGCTGTTGAGGGCAAGCGTCCGATAGTTCATTTTACGGGCGACGGAAGCTTCCATATGAATATGAACGAGGCTTGCACGGCAGTAAGCTACAATTTGCCTGTTATTTCCGTTATTATGAACAATCAGGTTCTCGGCATGGTTCGTCAGTGGCAGGGAGTATTTTACGGAAAGAGATATTCCTCGAGTGAGCCCGAGCGAAAGACTAACTACAAGGTCGTAGCGGAAGGCTTTGGCGCAAAGGGTTACATTTGCGAAACCCTTGAAGAATTTATTGCGGCGTTCCGTGACGCGCAGGCGTCGGGCGGCCCCGCTTGGATCGATTGCAGAATTGACCGTGAGGAAAAGGTTCTTCCTATGATTCCCGCGGGCAAGACGGTAAACGATACGATCTTCAACTGATAAAGGGGAGGAATTTTATATGGATAAGCATTATCTCGTACTTTTCGTTGAAAACAACGTTGGTGTACTTACAAGAATTACCTCCTTGTTCGTGCAAAGAGGATTTAATATTGATACGGTTACGGTTTCGTCGACCGACAAGGACGGCATTTCCAGAATTACGGTTTCCTTCTTCGGTGATGACAACATCTGCCGACAGCTTGTAAGCCAGACCGAAAAGCTTATTGAGGTCAAAAAGGTTCTGTCTCTGGACGGAGACAGCTCGGTTCTTCGCGAGCTTCTTATCGTAAAGATCGCGACGAATTCCGAGGATCTTGATATGGCAGTCCGAGTGGCGGCGGACAATCATTTCAGAATAGTTGATTCTTACAACGGCTGTATGATTCTTGAAACCGCGGGCTCGCCAGAAAAGATAGACAAAAAGCTCAGGCTTCTTGAGCCCTTCAAGATAGTTGAAATGTGCCGCACGGGTGTTACCGCGCTTGAAAAGGGCGAGGTTTATTACAAGTTTTAAATCAAATTTGAATTACGACGCATGCCGTAAAAATAAATAACTTTTATATATTGTCACAGGAGGACATAAAAATGATTAAGAAGTATTATGACAGTGATTGCAATCTTTCAATTCTCGACGGTAAGACAGTAGCGGTCATCGGCTTTGGCTCGCAGGGTCACGCTCATTCCGAAAACCTCGCTGAATCGGGTGTAAACGTAGTTGTAGGTCTTCGCGCAAATTCGGCTCACTACCCCAAGGCAAAGGCTTTCGCTGATGCACATCCCAACTTCAAGGTTATGGAGGTTGAGGACGCGGCAAAGGCGGCTGACGTGGTTATGATGCTCGTTCCCGATGAGCTTTGCGCTGATATTTATAACAAGCAGGTTGCTCCCTTTATGAAGGAAGGCGACGTACTCTGCTTCGCTCACGGCTTTAATATTCACTTTAACCTCATTCAGCCCGCGAAGGACATCGACGTTGTAATGATCGCGCCCAAGGGCCCGGGTCACACGGTTCGTTCTCAGTACGTTGAGGGCAAGGGAGTTCCTTCTCTTATCGCGGTATATCAGGACTACTCGGGCAGAGCAAAGGACGTAGCGTTGGCTTACGCTTCGGGTATCGGCGCAGGCCGCGCGGGTATTCTTGAAACAAGCTTCCGAGAGGAAACGGAAACAGACCTCTTTGGCGAGCAGGCGGTTCTTTGCGGCGGTGTTACAGAGCTTATGAAGGCAGGCTTTGACACTCTCGTTGAAGCAGGCTACGAGCCCGAAATGGCTTACTTTGAATGTATCCACGAAATGAAGCT
>CAZMKU010000063.1:0-10108 GCA_964567085.1 uncultured Clostridium sp. | reverse complement strand
TTACCGACTCCGAAATGTGCATCAAGTATGCAGATGGCAAGGACGGCATCAACAACCTCATCAACATTTACGCATCCTTCACGGGAAAGACCAACGAGGAGATCGAGCGTGAATTTGAGGGACGCGGCTACGGTGATTTCAAGCTCGCCGTTGGCGAGGTCTGCGCGGACGCGCTCGCACCCGTTCAGGCTGAATTCAACCGCATTCTTGCCGACAAGGCAGGACTTGAAGCCCAGATGAAGCGCGGCGCCGAGGAAGCATCCTACTACGCCCGCAGAACTCTCGGCAAATTCAAGAAAAAGCTTGGATTTATTGAAGCAAAATAAAAAAAGATTCCCGCCGTGGAGTGATCCACGGCGGATATTTTTATATATAATTTGTTTTACATCAATTCACCCGTTCGGAATTCAAGAGTGCCGTTGAGATATGCCTCCTCGTCCTCGGGAACTAAAACTATAATTCCGTTCGGCAAAATGTAGCTTCCGTTTTCGGTATGCGGGTAATCGGAGGGGATGCTGTCAAGGGTTCCAAATAGCACTTGTTCTCCACAATACTTACAAATACCCAGTCCGCCCAATCCACTTCCCGGAACACTCATTATCACATGCGCCATTTCAGTGCAAGCTCCACAAGCACAATATCCATAATGTCCTGACGAATTATATTTTTCATAATGATCTGTGTAGGAATGTGTTTCTAATATATAAGCACCACATGCACAATATTTTCTGTGCGAAGTCTCAGAATCTTGTTGATAATGATCTGTATAGGAATGCGCTTCTAATATATAAGCACCACATGCACAATAACTTTATTAAACAAGCTAATCTTTTTAACATATCAACCTCCATAAATTCACAAATAATATTAAACTACTCATAAAAATACCCCCCTGGCATACTATAACTGTATTTAATATATATGCCCTTTACATAAGACAACTCAACAAGCTTTTTCAACACATTGTAGTCTTCATAAAAATCACTTATAGCCTCAGTCAAAGTCTCATCATTATGAACATAAGAAAAATACAAAGCCTCTGTAATTCCCAATGCCGTAAAATGCTCATCAGATAACTCACTACTATATTCGTTAAAAAATGCGATATTCAGCGTTTTAACATCAGTATCTGCACACGACTTATACCACTCCTCATCAACCGCAAGCTTATAATTACAAGCGACAGTAATACTGATCGAAGCAGGTCGCCAACTCTCACTATCATATTCACCCGATTCCTTTAATTGATAATGCAAGTCCTTATACATAACAGAAAACCCAACTTTATCAATATTCCACTTTTCATTCTCCATTTGATTAAGAAAGACATTTAATTCATCGTTTTTTTCATCAATTGTTTGGATCACTAAAGTAGAGTCTTCGACCTTCTTTCTATTATTATGACACGCCGCAAAGCCGCACAGCACGACAGCGCACAGTAAAATTATTAAAATAAACCTTTTCAAAACAAACACCGCCTTTCAAAACAGTAAGTATCAAAAAACAAAACGCGCACAAATCAAGCTGTTAAAAACAGTTCAACTTGTACGCCCAATATCTCCGATTTTTAATTGTCCTCGTTTAAAATGGAAGGAACAGTCATATTTTCGCGCAAAGCCGAGCTGTTTTACATTATAGAAAATCATAATTGCACCTCCATTTTTTATTTGGTATATTTCCTATTATTATTATATCATATTATTGCTGTGTTGTCAATAGACGATCAATTTGCTTATATCGCAAAGTCAGACGCATAAAAATTCCCGCCGTGGAATCCACGGCGGGTTAAATTTTATGCCTTCCCCGAAGGCTTCAATGTTTTAGGATTCAGCGCGGCGCAGACAAGACACGCGAGAAGTCCTGTCAGAATCGCGTTGGGTATCATATACGACGCGTTATACACGAGCGAGTACACCCAGACGTTCATACCCTCGGGCGCATACGAGCCCCAAAGAACCACGCCCGAGACAAAGCTCGATACAAATCTTATAAGACACACGATAACCGCTCCTACGCTATAACCGAGAAGCTTACGCTTGCCAAACGGCTTTGCGAAAAGATCGGCAAGTCCCACCACCGTAAACGCGACGATATAGTCGAGCAGAACGCAGAGTGCGAGTGCCCAGAACGTATTTGCAGGCGGCACGTAGAAGCCTAAAAGCATCTGCAGAGCCGAATAAACAAGTCCCACGCCCGCGCCCCAGAGCGCGCCGCGGCGGTAGGAATAGTAAATTATCGGCAGCATACTGACGGTGATAGTTCCGCCAAACGGCAAAAGCGCGCCGATGCCCGAAATTGCGTTGAGCCATACACAGAGAAGCTCCAAGACGAATGCCATAGCGATAATAAGAGCACCCTCCGTGACACAAAGAAGTCTGTTTTTGAAATTAGTCTTCATTGTGATTTCCTCCTTTAATATAAAAAATTCACCCGTAGAAAATCTCGACGGATGAATTTCTATATTGAGCCAAAGGGGCTATAATAACAAAATAAATCTTCCTACGCCGGTATTATCCGTATCAGGTACAAGGGTTCGAATTTCTTCATCTCAGCCTTTGATATTATCTCAAGCACCCCCGATTTCTATGGGTTGTAGGGATATTATATCCCTTTTTTATGAATTTGTCAATACCTATCCCCAATAATTATAATTTATTCCGATAAACTTAATGGACTCCGCGAGCGCGAGATTTTCTTCGTTTATAACGATATTTTCAAGAATATCCTTATACTTCTCCTTGAAAATATTCGCCATAACCGTGGCTGTAAAATTATCAAACCAAGCCTCCTTCGTATCGTCGTCATACGCGCCGTCATCAAGGGCGTATCTCATAACGATATGATAGCCCTCGTCGCTTTCGATAATTTCCAGCTCACCCACCTGCATATTTTTCAGAGCGGCGAGGATATCGTGGAGATAATCGTAGCCGTAATATGAGCTGCTCGTAATATCGGTAAGATAATAGCCGTCGGGATTTTCCTCAGCTCCGTCGGCAGCGTCGTTGAATTCTGCCATTTGCGCCTCAAACGCCGCAAAATTATTGGGGCTTACCGAGCTCATTATCTCCTGAGCATTATTATATCTCGCCTCATTCTCGGCGTCGGTGTAATAATTCTTTATAGCAACGCCCTCCTCGTCGGTCACGGGGTATCTCACACCGTTTTCCTTATCGTACAAGGGCTTATCAAGAATCGGATCTCCGTTTTCGTCAACCTCGAAATAGATCTTCTCGCCGTACTTATCGTAAAGATACTTATTGTTTTCGTCAAATCCAACCTTACCGTTTTCCGTATCGTAAAGCGGCTTGCTTGAATCAAGCGCAAAATATATCTCAACGCCGAAATCGTCCGTTTCGTACGTATAATAGTATTTGGAAACAAAGATCTGCTTGAATCTGTAATAATACTGCTCGTAATATTCTTCCTTGAGCTCGTCGCTTATCTTGGAGCCGCTATCACCGAAAAGATAGGTCTGCAGATATTCCGCCTTACTCTTGATTATGAGCGCCTCACGGTATGAGTCGGCGTCCACTCCGTAAGGAGCTAAAATCTGATTGAACTTTTCCTCCGAGCCGTCTCCGATATATCCAAGGTCGATACAATCGGCGATCTCCTGATCGATCTCATCATAATACGACTGCGGAAGCTCAAGGCCCTCCTTATCGAAAAGATAAAGCGAAAGGAGATAAAGCTTACAGGTCTCCAGCGTTCTTTCCGTATAATATTCCGCGTTTGTCTTGCCCGCAGCTGCGGACTCTGCGTTCCAGAAGCTTATGGAATTTACGTTATATCCGTTTCGCGCGAGATTTCCCTTCGTTCGTGAAAGCATAAGGCTATAAAACGAAAGCGGGAGCTTCGCGCCCTTATACTCAAGAACAGGATCCTTCACCTTATTCGCGTTAATACCAATTACCGCCGCAACGGTAAGACATATTATCGCCAAAGCCAGAATAACTGCCGTCGTGATTATAAGAGTCCTTCGGGTTTTATGATTTATCTCTTTTTGCGGTTTTGTGTTTTTCTGATTCTTTTTCATTACTTTTCTCGCTGAAAATTCTTTTTAGTAAAGAGTATTTGAAGCAATATCGATCATATCGGGAGTTTTACCGAAAGCATCGCTGTCGTATATTACGCTCTGCTCGTATTCGCTGCACTTTTCTTCGAAAAGCAGATTGCACAGATCACTTACGAAGGTGGCGAACACATCCGCGTATTCCTCCTTCGCGTATGCTCCGCTCTCGTTCTCGTACTTGTAAATCACGTGATAGCCGTAGTCCGATTCAACCACACTCATCTCACCCGTCTCCATCTCGGAGAGCTCCTCTGCGATGTCGTCGAGATATTTCGCGGAACTGCTCTGATTGAAGTAATACGACGGGCTTACGAAAAGATACATAAGAGTCATATCCGTTCCGCCCTCGCTCTCTGACCTTACGAGAGCCTCGAATTCCTCGGCCGTCAGGTGCTTGCCAACAATTTCGTCCGCTCTGTCCTTGAGCTCACCGAGCTTCTCAGAGCCGTAATACTCAACGACTCTCTCCCCACTCTCGTCGACCATATATGAAACCACGCCGTTCACCTTGTCGTAGGCAATATTGCCGTCCGCATCATAATACACAGGATTTCCGTAGTCGTCCTCGACAAGCTTGCCGAATTCGTTCGTCTTGGTCGTACCGTTAACGGTATCGTAGGCTATCTCTCGCTCCTCGGAATTAACAAAATAAACCGTATTTCCCGCATCGTCCGTCTCGGTCACGTAATAATAGCCCGCGAGGAATAACTGCTTGAAGGCAACGTAATTGTCGTTCAGATATTCGTCCTTTCGCTCTGCGGTTATTTTCTCTCCGTTCCCGCCGTAATAATATTCCTTTAGATACGACATCTTGGCTTCAATGGTGTAAATTTCCTTGAGCATATTGTAGTTTACTCCGTACGCCGAAAGCTCGGAGTTGAGATTGACCCTCGAGCCCGCGCGTTCAACGAGCTTATCCATAAGCGTATCTATATTGTCAAGCGTATCCGCGGGAAGGGTCAAGCCCTCCTGATCGAAAAGATAATCTGCAACGATATAGCCGTACGCCTGCTGCAGCACCTGTGTCTTTACGTATTCACCGTAGGTCGTGCCGTTCGCGGAAACTATGGTGTTCCAGAAGTCCTCGCTCGCGGTCTTATATCCCATCTCCTCGAGCGCCCCCTTCATTCTCGAGAGCAAGAACTGATAGAGATTCTGCGAAAGCTTCCTGTCATCGAGCTTGAGAATTGGATTTCCCGCGCAGGACGCAAGAGGAATTATAAGCAAAAGAGCCGCCAGAGCAAAGCTTATTATTTTAACTGCTGATTTTTTGAAAGTCATAATTTTTTCCTTATAAAAATATCTTTACGAACATTATACAACACAATTAAGAGTTTTTCTGCTCTATTTTTTGTACTGTTTCAAGATATTTTTCAAACATTTTGTTAACGGATATAAGCGCGTTCTCGTTGGGGCGAAGCTTTAGCACCGCAAAGGTCTCGCCTCCGACGCCCATTGACACCTTGATCCTATCGTTTGTGATCTCGGAAAGCTCACTCCACATATCGAAATCAAAGCACTCGGGATAGAACTTAACTTCCCTTCCGACCTGTACGACCTGCTTGATTCCGCATTCTATCGCCTGCGCGCGAAGAAGCGCAATACGAAGCAAATTATCAACCGACTGCGGCATCTCGCCAAAGCGGTCAAGAAGCTCGTCGGCAATATCGTCGGCATCGTACTGACAGTTTATAAGAGCAATTCTCTTATAGAGCGCCATTCTCTGCGCAGAATGTGCAACGTAGGATTCGGGGATATACGCGTCAAAGTCAATGCTGACAACACATTCCTTTTTCTCCTTGGCGGGCGTTCCCTTTTCCTCTAAAATAGCATCGTTTAGTAGCTTGATATACATATCGTAACCGATAGAATCAAGATGACCGTGCTGCTCCGCGCCGAGAAGATTACCCGCGCCGCGGATCTCCATATCGCGCAAGGCAATTCTGAAGCCCGCGCCGAACTCTGTATACTCGCGTATTGCTTCAAGTCGTTTTTGCGCGATCTCACTCACCGTCTTGTCCTTCGGGAAGGTAAAATACGCGTAAGCGCGGCGCGACGAGCGTCCGACTCTGCCTCGAAGCTGATGAAGCTGGGAAAGTCCAAGCCTGTGCGCGTTGTCAACGATGAGCGTATTGGCATTCGAAATATCAATTCCCGTTTCGATGATAGTCGTGCAGACGAGAATGTCGATCTCGCCCGTGAGCATTTTCGCCCAGATGTCCTCAAGCTCATCCTTATCCATTTTGCCGTGCGCCACGACTATTCTCGCGTCGGGAATAGCCGCCGCAAGCCTTGCGGCAACGGTATTTATGCTCTCCACGAAATTATGAAGATAAAAGACCTGACCGCCGCGGCGAAGCTCTTTTCTTATAGCCTCGTTAATAATTACGTCATCATATTCAAGCACGTAGGACTGAACGGGAAGTCTATCGCCCGGGGCTTCGTCGAGAATTGAAATATCGCGTATTCCGCCCATCGCCATATTGAGCGTTCGGGGTATCGGCGTCGCGGTCAGAGTCAGCACGTCGATATTGCTTGCGAGCTGCTTTAGCTTTTCCTTCTGCGCCACGCCGAATCTCTGCTCCTCGTCAATGATGAGAAGTCCGAGATCGTGGAATTTAATATCCTTGCCGAGAAGTCTGTGCGTGCCGATGATGATATCGACGTCGCCGCGGGCAAGACGGTGGATGGTCTGCTCCTGCTGCTTGGGCGTGCGGAATCGCGAGATCATATCCACGTTTACCGCAAAGCTGCGAAGTCGGCTTATCGCCGTCTGATAGTGCTGAAGCGCAAGGATAGTGGTAGGCACGAGTATCGCGACCTGCTTACCCGAGAGCACCGCCTTATAAGCCGCGCGGAACGCCACCTCAGTCTTACCGTAGCCAACGTCACCGCAAAGCAATCTGTCCATAGGCACGGGTAGCATCATATCCTGCTTGATATCCTCAATAGCGTCCATCTGACACTGGGTCTCCTCAAAGTCAAAGGACTCCTCGAAGTTTTTCTGCATATCGTTATCGGGATCGAACGCGAAGCCGGGACGTTTCATTCTTTCGGCGTAAAGCTTTATTAACTCCTTCGCCATTTCCTTGACCGCGCCCTTGACCTTCGCCTTTGCCTTTTTCCAGTTCTCGCCGCCCATCTTTGAAAGCTTGACGAGTCCGTCGTCGGCATGCGCGCCGATGTATTTGGAAACGAGGTCAAGCTTCTCAACGGGAATACAGAGTCTGTCCGTTCCCGCGTACTGAATATTGATATAATCACGGCTTACGCCGTCGATAGTAAGCTTTTCGATACCGAGGTATTTACCGATACCGTAGGTCTCGTGAACGACGATATCGCCGACCTCAAGCTCTGCATAGGAAAGGATCGCTTGCGCGTCTTTCTTTTTGCGCTTTGCCTTTTTCAGCTTTGCGGACGCGTTTATCGCATTTGTTTTTATATCCGTATTCGTGCTCAGCACCGCGATCTTAGGTGTAATAAGCTCGAAGGGATACATATATTCGCGCCATTTGATATATATGACGTTCTGCGGAATATCTCCTATGCCGATCTGCTTTTTTGCGTCCTCGCAAACCGCGTTGAAATCAGCCTCCTCGAGCATTTCGCGCAGATTGTGCGCCGACTGCTCGTTTTCAGCCATAATTACGACCTTGTATTTACCCTTCAGGTAGCCTAAAATATCCTCGCAGAGCAGATTGAAATTATCCGCGTAGGTTATAGGCTGCCGCGTGCGAAAACCGAAAAGCCCAGAAAGGCGCTTGTCGGTAGCGCCGTACGCCAAGGAATCCACGTGCAAGGTTACGTTATTTGCGGAAAAGTAATCAAGCAGTGCCGCCGATTTCGAATACTCGGCATATTTAGGATTTATAAGTCCGTCCTCGCAAAGAGATTTTATCATCTCCTCCTCGTGCCACTTGCTTGACTTAAGTCGCTCCTTTACCTTTGCGCTCGAACGGATAACAAAAAGCGTTCTGTCGGTAAAATAATCAAGCAAGGTCTGCTTTTCGAGGTAAATAAGCGAGATATATTTGTCCGCGAATTTAATCTCGGTGTTCTCTGCACCCACGTTCGCAAGCTCGGAATTAAGTATCTGCTTGGTCTGAGCGTCGGTTGCCGCCTTTGCCTCTTTTGAGATAACGTCGCAAAGTCTCTTTCTCGCATCGTTATCAATAAGAATTTCTCTGGCGGGGGTTATCTTTATGGACTTGATACCCATAATAAGTCTCTGTGTATCAATATCAAAAATACCCATTCGGTCGATCTCGTCGTCAAAAAACTCGATTCTAACCGCGCCCGATTCCTTGTACTCAACGCCGTTATTATCAACGAAGGTGGAAAGCGGCGGATAAACGTCAACAATTCCGCCGCGAAGCGCAAACTGACCCACACCCTCGACCATATCCACGCGGATATATCCCGCGCTCACGAGCTTTTTCGCCAAGGCGGACGGCTCGATGACCGTATCGTAGTCGATATTTATTATGTTACCTTCGAGCTTTTCCCGCGGGATAGTATATCCCAACGCCGTATCGGGCGTAGTAAATACGATATCAAACGCGCCCTCAATTATGCCGGATAACACTTTAAGCCTCTCATGCTCGTACTCATGGGAGGCTACAATATTATGAAAGGTAAGGTCTCGCGCGATATAAAACGCCGAGCGGAAACCGAATTTTTCGGTCAGCTGCTGAAGACGAAGGCACTCCTTCTCCTCGGAGCAGACCACGAGCGCGGGGAGCTCTCTCTCCCCTGCCGTATCCTCGACCAGCGACATAATAAGCGCATCGGACGCGCCGTCGCAAAGGCCCCCCGCCACACAAGGCAGGGGCTTGTCTCGAAAGTTCTTTTTTACCGTTGCCGCAAGATCCCGATATTCAGAATCCTGCCGTATAGCATCTGTCAGTATATTCATCTCTACACCGAAATTATTTGGAATTTTTAGAGTTGCAGATCTGCATAGCTCCGTCAATATCACCGTAAAGAAGCTTCTCCACTCCCTCAAAGAGCGTAGAATAAAGCTCGCTTATCTTCGTCTTGTCCTCGGGCGAGAAATTACCGAGCACCCAAGCGGCGAGATCGTAATCGGGATGCGGCTTTTTACCGACGCCGATACGGATTCTCGGGAACTCATTCGAGCCGAGCTTTTCAATAATAGAGCGAAGTCCCTTCTGCCCGCCGTCGCTGCCGCTCCCTCTCACTCTCATTCTGCCGACGTCAAGATTTACGTCATCGGAAAGGACAATGATATTCTCAGGCTCTACCTTATAAAAGCTCGCAGCGGGAGCAACCGCTCTGCCCGACGCGTTCATAAGCGTCTGGGGCTTCATCAAGAGCACTCTCTTGCCCGCGATAGTAGTATCCGCAACAAGCGCGTCGAATTTCGCGCGGTTGATGCTTACTCCGCATCTGCCCGCAATATAATCTATCGCGCAAAAGCCGATATTATGTCTCGTATTTTCATATTCACGGCCCGTGTTTCCAAGGCCTACGATTATATGCGTAATAGGCTGTATATTGTCGCTCGCCTTTTCTTTTTCAAGCTTTTTAAATATATCAAATATGTTGGACATAGCCTTGCCCTCCTGAAATTCCAGCAAAGATTCAACGCACAAAAGCCGCCCGAAATTCAGACACGGGGTGTCGAAATTTTATCGGCCGGATGGTTTTTATATATTATACAATAAAATAAATAATTTTGTCAAACATTTTTTGTTGAAATGTGTTTAGTTCATAATAAGTTTACAATTATGTTGGAATATTTTTCGAAAAAAGCTCTTCCCCACGCGGTCATAATATGGTATAATACTAAAGGTTAAAATCTGAAAGTCTGCAATTTTGCGACTTTACGGATTTTGTTACACAGCAAAAAATTTTTTATTATACGGAGGATTAATCCAATGGCAAAGAAGTATTGTTACCTCTTTACAGAAGGTAATGCAAACATGCGTGAGCTCCTCGGCGGTAAGGGCGCAAACCTTGCTGAAATGACCAACATCGGTCTTCCCGTTCCCCAGGGCTTCACAATCTCCACAG
>CAZMKU010000062.1:0-10117 GCA_964567085.1 uncultured Clostridium sp. | reverse complement strand
CCAAACAAATTTCAAGCAACATACGGATATTTCGCCATACATATTCACCTGATGGAATTTGCGTTTTTACCAAATTCAAATGATAAATATGTATGCAGAAAAAAGGTATATCTATCTTTCTAAAAAGATAAAAATATCCCTATGATTGCTTATGAAATTTGTTTGGCATAATTATTATAACACGAAATTAATTAAAAATCAATACCATTTAAAAAATTTGCCAATTCCCCGTAATTTGTCGCAAAAAAGTGCAATATACAATAAAATAAAGAAAAAAGGCGAATAAAAATTAAATAATTTTTAAAATAAGTCTATACAAAAATAGCAATTTATGTTATAATTACTGTAACTGTATGTTAATACGAAGGAAATGGTTGAATTTATGGAAAACAATAAGAATTACAAGTCGGGAAAAAAGTTTGATTCGAGAAAGAAAGACGGATTTGATAGAAAAGGCTCAAATTCGGGTACTAAGCAGTATACATATTCCCGTCCCCGTAACGAAGCAAGATTTGATTATAACGAAAATGAAAAAATAAACACCGAGGGACTTGTTGTAGGCAGAAATGCGGTACGCGAGCTCTTAAAGTCAGGTCGCGAGATAGACAAGCTTCTCGTTCAGCGCGGCGAGCGCGAGGGCTCTATCGTGGCACTTGTTGCCGAGGCTATCGAGCGCGGTATTCCCGTGGTTGAATCCGATAAGGCAAAGCTTGATGCGATGTGCGGTCATCTTCCCCACCAGGGTGTTATCGCTATGGCATCCGAAAAGGAATACTGCGACGTTGATGATATTCTCAAGATCGCGGAAGAACGCGGCGAGGCTCCCTTTATTGTAATTGCCGACGGTATTACCGACCCTCATAATCTCGGCTCGCTTATCAGATGTGCCGAGGGCTCGGGCGCACACGGACTTATTATTTCAAAGCGCCGCGCGGTCGGGCTCACCCCCGTTGTTTCCAAGTCGAGCGCGGGCGCTATCGAGCATCTCGCAATCGCAAAGGTTGCGAATATTTCCAATACGATAAGAGCCCTCAAGGAAAAGGGCGTTTGGATATTTGCGGCGGAGGCGGGTGGTCAGCCTTATTACGAGACTGATTTCCGTGGCGCTTGCGCTATTGTTCTTGGCAGTGAGGGCGACGGTGTTTCCGAGGTCGTAAAGAATAATTGTGACGTTATTACCTCAATTCCTATGTATGGACACGTAAATTCCTTTAACGTATCGACAGCTGCCTCTGTTATTCTCTGTGAGATAGCGAGACAGAACAGAGCGTCAAAATAATCCTCACGAAAGGAGAAAAGCTTGTGAGCAAGAATGACAACAAGGAATTAAGCGCAATTCTTGAACAGCTCAAAAAATCTTATTCGGGCGACGCGGATATTGACAAGCCTCAAGCCGACGAGTCGGACGACGATTTTCAGAAAATGCTTACAAATTATTTTTCTGATGACGATTCGAGTAAGGATATTTACAAATTTACCGCAACGGATACTGATTCGGACGAGGCGAGGGAATCTGAGTATTCTCTTGCGGACTTTGAGGAGTTCGCGGTCGAAGAAGAGCCCGAGGAGGCTTCCGTAGATGAGCCTGTCGAAGAGGAATTTCCTAAGGAAGAATATATTGAAGAGCAAGTTCCCGAGGAGGCTGTTACGGAAGAAATCGTTGCAGAAGAATTTGAAGAAGAAATAATTGAAGAAGAAATAATTGAAGAAGAAATAATTGAAGAAGATCCCGTTGAGGAAGACTCCGTTGAGGGCGAGGAATTCATCGGGGACGAGCCCGAGGAATTTGTTGATGACAAGGCAATAGTCGACGACGTTTTCGCGGCGATGTTCCCCGCGCGCAATATTGAGGATACGGCGGTTGACGAGCCTTGCGACGAGGCGGCTTGCGAGATCGTTGAGAGTGCGCTCGAGGCTCAGAGAGAGCCGATTTCAAAAATGTTTGATCTTGGCGATCCCGACGACTCGGAAACTGACGTCTCAAGCGTTATGGATATGCCCTCTCCGACGGATACGTATGAATTCTCCGCTGAGGACGTGATCTTGACCGAGACGGAGCATACGGCGGTTTTAGACGTTCCCGAGGCCGATGAGCCTATATATGAGTATACTTCTGAGCCCCTCGAGACTGTTCCCGAGGAAAAGGAGACCATCGACGACATAATCAAGAATATGGATCTTGACGGTGAGGATGAGCTAATATTGGATATTTCGGCAATGCTTCCCGAATGTGACGATACGGTGATCTCGCTTGTTGATGAGACGGAAGATACAGAAGAAATCGGCGAAGCCGACGAGCAGGTATATCTGAGCGATCCTCTGCAGGGTCATCTTTCGGACGCGGCGTTCGTTAAGTATAAGATTGCTGACGACGACGTGAATTTTGACGTTGACGCCGAGACTCCGGAGCTCGACGACGAGGAGATCTCCTTACTTCTCGATTTCGGCTACGACGATGAAGCCGAGGCGGAGGTAGGACGCGAAAGAACGAATGAAATAAAAAGACGTAGTAGGCTTGCGCTGTCCAACGTAAGTGATACAAGGATCTACGGCTACTGCGGAGAGGAATACACTCGCCGCACGCAGAACACACAGATCAAGGGTAAGTATGCGAAGGATAAAAAGGAGCTGCTTATAAGGACGGCTATCGTTTTTTCAGTTACGTTAGTTCTCTTCTTTATGTCAATAGTAAACTGCTTCGGAGAAGACGTTAACTATCTGCTGTATTCGTTTATCGAGCTTATTCTGCTCGGCGCAATAACGGCGGTTTCGTTTGAGGCTCTTAAAGGGGGCGTAGTCGGTATTTTTAAGCTTGAGCCGAATTTCTACACGCCGCCCGCGATCGTGATGGCAACTACCTTGCTTTACAATTTGTTCTCGCTTATTTACGTTGCGGCGTCAAGCACTATGATTTTTGACGGAACATTGCTTCCCTGCGGATTCTTAGCTGGCATGTACGTTTTCGCGAGTCTTTTGTCCGATTATTTCGAATGCTTGGCTGAGTCCAATGCGTTTGAGGTTTTATCCGATGCGGATAATTTATATACCGCTGAAAGGGTTGCGAAATTTTCCGAGGATACGAGCGTTTCGCTCAAGCGCACGAATAAGACGCTCTCCGTTCGTCGGACGTTTGGCGATCAGACGTTTGAGGTAAGAAAAACGAGTATGCCGAGCGGTTATTTCGGCAGAATGAGTCAAAAGCAGAACCGTTCGCTCGGAGGCCTGTATCTTACGGGAGCAATTCTTGCTCTGTCGCTGATAATAGGTTGCATAACGCTGATAAAGGAAGGCGATATTTCAACGGCGGCGTATTCCTCTATGGTGATTATCCTGATGGGTATGCCAATATCGTTCGCGCTTGTAAAATCAGTCCCGAAGCTTGCTTCATCAATCGCATTGAAGCAAAAGAGCTGCGCCATTGTCGGTGACAGCTCGAGCGCTGAATACGCGCTCGCAGAGACCTTGATATTTGACGATGAAAGCGCGATCGAGATAGTTAAGAAGGTAGAAATTCGCCCCGAGGCAGGCAGCGACGTAGCTTCCTCTATGAGAGTGGCTGCTCGCGCGTTCAAGGCGTTAGGCGGCCCTATCGCAACTTTAGTGTCTGATAAAATAATCGGTAACGAGGACGAGTCCATCCCCGAGATCTCCCTTTTGTCAATGAGGGATAACGGAATTGAATTCTATATGGATTCGTCGATATATATGCTTATAGGCGACGCGGCGTTTATGTCGACGTTCGGTATCAGAGTTTCATCTGACTGCGATGCTCGTTTTTCTTCGGATTCCTGCGGCTGCAATAACGTAATTTATATTGCCATTGACGGCGTGCCGAAGCTTGGCTACATAATACGAAGCAAGGTAAAGGAAGACTTTATTTCGCTCGTTTGCGAGCTTGATAAATACGGCATTAAGACCGCGGTTTCATCCTACGACCCAACAATAAACGATTATTATTTTGAGCAGAATAAGCCCCACGGAGCTTCGACCATCAGCACGTATAGACCCGAGCATTTTTACGTAAGACTTGCTCAGTCCGTTGCGGACGGCGGTATTTTCTCGACGGGTGATCCCAAGGATATTATATATCCTCTGGTGGAAGCGAGAAGGTTAGATCGGGTGAAGAAGAATAACAGAATAATCAACTATCTTACGTCGATTTTGGGCTGTATTCTTTCTTCTCTGTTGGTTTTCTTTGCGCTTCACGGAAATGAGAGCGGAGCATTAAGCTTCGTAACGCTTATTCTTATTTTGCTGTTCCAGCTGATCTCGGCATTGCCGATAGTATTAACTTCTTTTGATTTAAAAAAGAAAAGAAAGAGAGATTCCAACTAAATGAATGATAAATTGTATTCCGTGCTCAAGCAGGTTTCAAAGCCAGGCAGATATTCGGGCGGTGAGTACGGACAGGTAATTAAGGCTAAGGAGGGCATTAACGCGAGATTCGCGTTTGCCTTTCCCGATACCTACGAGATAGGTATGTCCAATCTCGGAGTCCGTATTCTTTACGATTGTCTTAATAAAGAGAGCGATATATGGTGCGAGCGCGTTTATGCTCCGTGGACGGATATGCAGGATAAAATGCGCGAGCTTAACATTCCTCTGTGGGCTCATGAGAGCAAGGACAACGTAAGAGATTTTGATTTTTTGGGCTTTACCCTTCAGTATGAAATGTGCTATACGACGGTTCTCAATATGCTCGAGCTTGCGGGTATGCCGCTTTACGCGTCGGAGCGAGACGAGAGCTTCCCCATAGTTATAGGCGGCGGCCCTTGCGCGTATAATCCCGAGCCTGTAGCTGATTTCTTTGACCTTTTCAATATAGGTGAGGGCGAGGAAATGCTCCCTGAGATCGTGCGACTCTACATAAATATGAAGCAGGAAGGAAGATATACAAAGGCTGATTTTCTTCATGAGGCGGCGAGAACCATTAAGGGTGTTTACGTTCCTTCTCTTTATGAGGTAACCTATAATGAGGACGGCACGATAAAGGCTTACACTCCTATTTATGACGATATTCCTGTCGTAGTTGAAAAGCGTATTATTAAGGATCTTGATAAGGTTCATTTCCCTAAGTACGCCATTATGCCTTACACCGAGGTGGTTCACGACAGAATTATGCTTGAGGTATTCCGCGGTTGTATCCGTGGCTGCCGTTTCTGTCAGGCGGGTATTATTTACCGTCCTGTGCGCGAAAAATCCCCCGAGCTTTTGAATGAACAGGCTAAATGTATTTTTGAAAACACGGGATACGAGGAAATGTCCTTGTCTTCCCTTTCTATCAGCGATTATACCGAGCTTGAGAAGCTTACCGAAAGCCTGCTTGAATGGACTGACGATAATATGGTGAGCATATCGCTTCCCTCTCTCCGCGTGGATAGCTTCACAAAGGAGCTTATGGATAAGGTCGCTTCGGTTCGCGCGTCGTCGCTGACGTTCGCGCCCGAGGCGGGCACGCAAAGACTTCGCGACGTTATCAATAAGAACGTTATTGAAGAAGACCTTATGAGAGCTGTAAACGTGGCTTTTGATGCTGGTAAGACACAGGTTAAGCTTTACTTTATGCAGGGACTTCCCACGGAGACCTACGACGATCTCGCGGGTATTCCCGCGCTTGCAAAGCGAGTTATTGAAGCGTTTTATGCTAATCCCAACAGAAATAAGGCAAAAGCGCCTCAGGTTACGTTCAGCGTATCTTGTTTTATTCCTAAACCCTTCACTCCTTTTCAGTGGGAGCCGCAGGATTCTCTTGAGGAGCTGATGGAAAAGCAGGAATTCGTGGGTAGCTGTGTTAAGGACAAGAAGATAAGATATCAGCATCACGATGCCGAGACGAGCCGTATAGAAGCCGTGCTTGCAAAGGGCGACAGAAGGCTTGCGCCCGCGCTCGCTTTGGCTTGCAAGGAGGGCTTTAAGTTTGACGCGTGGAGTGAATTCTTCAATTACGATAACTGGATCTCCGTATTCGAGAGATGCGGTATTGATCCCGCCTTCTATGCAAACAGAAGATATTCCTATGACGAGGTTCTTCCATGGGACATCATCGACTGCGGCGTAAGCAAGGAATTTCTTATCCGTGAGAACAAGAAGGCTCACGCGGGCGAATGCACGCCCAATTGCCGCGAGAAATGCTCAGGCTGCGGCGCAAATAAGCTTGGAGGTGAAAGAACGTGTTGTCCCAAGAAAAAAGTGTGATGGGCTGCTATTCGCGTTATGAACGTGAGATGCTACCCGAGCCTAAAACGGTCAGAATTAAGTTCTGTAAAACGGGAAGCCTTCAGTTTATCTCCCATCTTGATCTCCAGAGAACCTTCCACAGAATACTTGTTCGCGCAGGAATTCCCATGTGGTACACAAAGGGCTTCAATCCTCACGCCAAGCTCGTATTTGGCGCGCCTCTTTCGGTTGGATGCGAGAGTATGTGCGAGATGGCTGACCTGAAAATTGAACGAAAGATCACGTTCGACGAAATTAAAAATCAGCTAAACGCTCAGTTGACGGATGAGATGTATGTGCTTGACGTATATAAGCCTGAAAATAAGTTTAACGATATAGCTTATGCCGAGTATACAATTATGATCAGATCCGAGCCTTGCAATTCCGCAATGCCTGATATGGTCAAGGCAATTTTCGCTTGTCCCGTTATAATGACAAAGAGAACGAAATCGGGCGAAAAAGAGGTTGATATCTGCGAGTTTATTCATTCTCTTGACGCAAAATACGAGGACGGCGCTCTTATAATAAATACAATACTTGCAACAGGTAGCTCGGCGAATCTCAATCCCGAGTATATTATATCTGCTATGCGCGAAAAATTGGGTATTCTGTCGCCAGATGACGTAGAGCAAAGCTACAGTATTATGAGAAATAAGTTTATGCTTGCCGATATGTCGCTTTTTGTGTAAAAATTTACATAATATGTTTGTATTTTGCAGAAAAAAATGCTAAAATAAAGGAAATAACGGCTAAGTCCGATTTTGGAGGAAAACAAAATGGCTATTAAGATGAGAGTTCTCTGCTACCCCGAAAAGAAAAAGTCCTTGGCTATCGCTAATATGATCAAGGCAAAGTACGACCTTAACGTAAACTCTGTTGACAAGATTCCCCCCGCATACGCTTGCGACAAGGAAAGACTTGTTATTCTGACGGTTAATCTCAAGTCCAAGCTTCCCGATGATTACAGACTCTTTGTAAGAGAGCTTACAAAGGCAAGAACGGCAAACGTTGCGATCATCTCCGCAGGCGCTGCCCCCGAGGCTGTTGAGCAGACAAAGGCGCTCGTTCGTGAGGCGGGAGCTAACGTAATTGACAACGTATTGAGCGTTAAGATGGGTCTTTTCGATTCCAAGGTTACGCCCGAGGAAGAAAGCGTAATTCTCGCTTGGGTTGATTCTACTATCGCTTCCCTTGCATAAATTATATTAAAGAGTTTATTGAAAAAATCCGACACGGTTGTTCGTGTCGGATTTTTTACTGTACCGTATTAACGAAAGGCTGATCATTGTTTGCCAAACGCGACCGTAACGGTCGTGCCTATGCCGAAGTCACTTTCGATCGAAAGCTCCGCGCCGATGATGGCGCAAATATGCTTGACGATAGCAAGACCGAGTCCCGTGCCGCCGATACGCTTGGAATGCGACTTGTCGACACGGTAGAAGCGCTCGCAAAGTCGAGGCAAGTGTTCCTTTTCGATACCAATGCCCGTATCCCTGACCTTCAGGCATACGCCTTCGTCAGTGTCTGTTATACAAACCGTAACGGTGCCGCCGTCCTTGTTGTACTTAACGGCGTTGGAAATCAAATTTTCAATCAGCTCATAGATCATATTATGGTCGGCTGAAATTTTAGCCTCTCCGATGATCTCTGCTATGACGCCTTTCCTTTTGATCTCCTCTGAAAGCTCGCTGACGATCTCGCCTGCTAATTCTGCGAGAGAAATCTCGATCAAGTGCAGAGGTTGGCTCATCCATTAAAAGCACCTTGGGGCTAGCCGCAAGAGAACGCGCGATACAGAGTCTTTGCTGCTGACCGCCGCTCATACCGAGCGCGTTTTTGCGAAGTCTGTCCTTGACCTCGTCCCAAATGCTTGCGCGGCGAAGCGACCTCTCCACGATCTCGTCAAGCTCGCTCTTTTTCGTAATACCGAAGGTTCTCGGAGCAAAAGCGATATTATCGTAAATGCTCATCGGGAACGGATTTGGCTTCTGAAATACCATACCGACGTTCTTGCGAAGAAGGTTTACGTCGGTTTCCCTGTCAAAGATGTCAACACCACCTATATGATATTCGCCTTCAACACGACAGCCTTCCACAAGGTCATTCATTCTGTTAAATATTTTAATAAAAGTAGATTTTCCGCATCCCGAAGGTCCGATCAGAGCCGTGACCTCTTTTTCGGGAATTTCTATATTTATATCCTTCAATGCATGAAAATCACCGTAGTAAAGGTTGCAGCCCTTGGCGGTGATGTTCATACTGCTTGTAAATTCATTCATGCTTTACTCCTTATATAAGCTTGGTAGTTTTCGCTTGAGAAAACTCATGCGCGAAGCAGTTTTGCAACGGTTCCGAATAAATGTTATCTTCGCGCTAATCTCCATACGTTGATTTTCTGATAAGGTTACCTATCCAACCAGCGAGCAGATTCAGTATCATAACAAATACAAGAAGCACGACTGCCGTTGCCGCCGCCTCGTCGGGATATCCGTGGCTTGCGAAATAGTAAATATCAAGCGCGAGGCTCGTTCCCCGGTGCCATCAATGTTTCGGGAACTTTATTGACAAACATACCGATGGTAAGTATCAGAACCGCGCTCTCCGAAACAACTCGCCCGATTGCGAGGATAATTGCAGTAACGATACCGCCCGCGGCAGAAGGAAGGACGATTTTGAAAATCGTTCTGACCTTACTTGTACCGAGAGCATAAGCACCTTCACGAAGTCCGCCCTGTACCGAAAGCAAACTTTCTTGTGTGGATCTGACAATCGTAGGCAAGATCATAATGGCAAGTGTGATACCGCCTGCGAGCATCGAATATCCCCAACCAAAAGCAACAACGAATATAAGATAGCCGAACAAACCGTAAACGATGCTCGGAATGCCTGCGAGTGTTTCGGTTGCCACTCCAACGATTTTTGCAAGCTTGCCTTTATTGTTCGTATATTCCACAAGGAATATTGCGCTTGCAATTCCAATAGGAACTGCGATAATAGCAGCTATTGCAACAAGCTCAAGTGTTCCGACAAGCGCAGGCAAAAGCGTCGGTGCATCGGGATCGTATTCGCCAAAAATAAGGTTAAAGGAGAGCTTATCAACGCCGTTTATAAGTACGTATGCAACGACGGCAACAAGCGCAATCAAGGAAATCGCGAGCGCGACGATGCAAACATATTTGAGTACAGAATATAGTTTTCTCATTTTTTTGCACCTCGTCTTTCCTTCTTATCGGTATTGTCTTTTTTGAGCAACGAAAAGCTGACGTTGAGTATCAGGGTGAATACGAACAGTACAACGCCCGTTGCAATAAGCGCCGAAAGCGCATCGCCCGACAGCTCAAGCGCGCCCATAGCAATGTTTGCGGTCATGGTTCTTACGCTTTGGAACAGACTTTCAGGCATTTCGGGGCTACCGCCTATAACCATAATAACAGCCATCGTCTCCCCGATAGCTCGTCCGATAGCGAGAACGACTCCTGCGAGAATACCGCTTTTTGCGGCAGGTAGCATAATCTTAAAGGTTGCTTGCTCTTTAGTTGCACCGAGAGCGAGCGCACCTTCATAGTAGGTGTTCGGCACGCTATTCAACGAATCAAGGCTTACGCTGACGATGGTCGGCAATATCATAATGCCGAGAACGAGCGAAGCCGAAAGAATGCCGTAACCAACGCCCGTTGGCGAAACGTAATCTCTGATAAACGGAACGATGATCGTCATCCCAAACAGACCGAAAATAACCGAAGGAATGCCTGCAAGCAGGTTGATCATTTGTCTTACGGGAGCGACGAGCTTCTTCGGACAGAACTTATAAAGCGCGATTGCTGTGAGAAGTCCTATACCGATGCCGATGATAACGGAAAGAGCCGTAACATAAAGAGATGCTACGATCATCGGGAATATC
>CAZMKU010000061.1:0-10344 GCA_964567085.1 uncultured Clostridium sp. | reverse complement strand
TATTACAGATACACGTCTGCGGGCGCGAACAGCTCGGCTTCGGGCTGCGGAAACGACACCGCCTCCGAGAGATATATGTTCGGTAAGTTTATGGTTGATTCCGTAAAATACTGGGCAGAGGAATACGACCTCGACGGCTTCCGCTTCGACCTTATGGGTCTCCACGACCTCGAGACGATGCAGGAGGTTGAAAACGCGATCCATTCCGTAAATCCCGAAGCGATCATCTACGGCGAGGGCTGGACAATGGGCTCCACCATCGACGGCAGCCCCCAGGCAAACCAGACACAAATAAGCAAGATAGAGCCTCTTGAGGGCGCTATCGGCGGCATCGCCGTATTTAACGACGCTATCCGCGACGGTCTCAAGGGAAGCGTATTCACCGCTACCTCCAAGGGCTACATCAGCGGTAACGGCTCAGGCTCTCTCCCCTCCGTGATCTTCGGCATCAAGGGCGGCATGGGCACGGGCGCAAGCTGGACGGTATCCGATGCTATGGTTGTCAACTATATGAGCGCGCACGACAACAACACCCTTTGGGATAAATTGGCGCTTTCAAACGGCGATAATACGGTCGAGGAAAGACTTGCTATGAACCGTCTCGGCGCAACTCTTCTTATGATATCCAAGGGCACGGTATTCTTCCAGGCGGGCGAGGAAATGCTTCGCACGAAGGACGGCGATGAAAACAGCTACAAATCAAGCGACGCCATCAACAATATCGACTGGTCGGTATTAAGAGAAGGCACGAACGAATACGAGATGATGCTCTACTACAAGGAGCTTATCCGCGTAAGAAGCACTTACGGCATATTCAGAACCGTAAACTCCGCTATCTCGACAAATCAGCTCGAGAACGGCAGAGTGGTTATCACGATCGACAATCACGCCGGCGGAAAGGCTATGATTATTTCCAATCCCACGGCCGAGGCTATGACGTATACCGTCTCGGGCAACTGGAATATGGTAATTAACGGCGTCAGCGTTATGGACGCTCCCGAATCCTGCCAGGGCGAGATCACTATCCCCGCTTACAGCGCAGTAGTGCTTCTCAACGACAACTGTCTTAACGGATAATAAATCACAACCAAAAAGCATCCCTTCGGGTTTGACCCGAAGGGATGCTTAATTTTTTAGGCCGCAACTGCCCTGCGGCTTACCTTATTTATACCCGCAAACACAAGATATATAAGCATTTCAAGCGCAAAGAAAACAATTACGTTGAGCCACGGCATAATGTACGGAGCGATGCTCTCGGAGAAAATGCCGAACGGGTCCGCCTTAACAAAGAACCAGTTAAAATCACGGCTATAGCCCTCTGCCGCGCCGCTGTAAAGCGTATTTCCTATCATCGCCCAAAGTGACATACCGCCGATAATTATAGGATCACGGTAGCACTTTCTGATATTGAGCCCCTCCTCGTCGAATACGAGGGCGAGCAAGCAGTAAACCACCATAATGGAGTGGAACAGAAGCGTCTGAATCACGCGGTAGGAAAGCGCGTTAATTTCATACGCCATAACGCCCGCGGGATAAATCAAGTACATAAGGTTGGACAGAAGTCCGAACAGCGCGAAATGTATGCGGTATTTGCGCAAAATCCTGTCGTGATTGCTCATAAAGCACAATACGCACAACGCCGTACAGGCATGGAACGGAAGCTTGTCAATGTCGATCTGTCCGTATGCAAGCGGCATAAGGAAAAAGTCCGCCATATAAAGCCCGAAAGGAATTGCTATAACCGTTCTGAGTACCCTCTCCTTAACGCTTTGCTCCTTGTTGTTAAATATATGAATGAGGACCGCTATCAAGCCAATAGCAAGAAAAATGTAAAAGAAATGCCAGACGCTAAAGCAGGTAAATATCCGTCCGCCTTCCTTGTCCTCTAAAATGTTATGTAATATTGAATACATAAAAGCTCCTTCTCTCTTTTTTGAAATCACTTCATTATTTTACCAAAATAAAATTCTTATGTCAATAGAAAAAAGCCTTCCGAAGAAGGCTTTAAGAATTTTTAAGAAACTCCTCGGACGTTACTCCTTGGCGGTCTCGGGCTTGCGCGCCCCTTTTCTTTTGCGGCGAACGATCGCGCGGGCGATAAATACAATTCCCACGATCAAGCCGTTAACGGCAATTAGCGCAACGAAGGTAAATATGTTAGCATTTTGAAGAAGCTTTATGGGATTTATGCTTGAATAAACCACCTTGCGCCCGTCGGGGCTTTCATAGCGAGCATCCATCTCGCCGCCCATATTGTCAAGATAATCCGCAACAGCGTACCACTCCTTCAGAGCATTTCCGTTTTCATCCTTGACGACGTAATTTACAAGCTCGTCCGTGGCTATGGGATTGCCGTTCTCGTCTCTTGGCGTAATTGTGAGCAGTCCCATCGAGGTCTCCTCAACCGAGCCCAGCATCTGACCCATATACATACCCGCCACAACGTAATAAAGCTTGTCGTCATCTATCTTTTCAAGCGTTCCGTCATCCTTGCGAAGCCGCAGATAATCGACCTTATTGAATATCATTCGGCACTTATTGAAGGAATATTCAGCGCCCGACATAAAGAGCTGCGCCGTAGACATCAAGGGCTGGATCGACGCGTCAAGCTCGACCGCATTCTTTAAGTCCTTGCCCGTGAGATAAATACCGATAAGCTCGCCCTCCGTTCCAACACCCAGAGATGCGATATTAAAGGCGTCCGAAACCGTAACGTCACCGATAGGAATACTGCCCCTGATAACGCCCGATGCCGTTATCGCAACGTCCACCTGCTTTCCCGTCGCCTTTTCCACCGACCACTTGTATGCGTCGGCGATCACGTTGCCAAGTGTTGATTCGTGCGCCGTGGCCGACACCTCGCCAACCGTATCAAAGGCATAGGGGTTATTAACGACAACCTGATCAAAGGTGTAGCCGTATTTTGAAAGATAGTCCCGTTCAACGTCGCCCTTGTATTTTTCAACAATAGCGGCTATCTCGGGATCCTCCTCTATCTGTTCGGTAATGGGAACAAGCTCGTAATCCACGAGAGACGTCGAGCTTCCGTTGAATTTAAGCTTGAGCACGCCGAGATATTTACCATATTCGGCAGCGGATATTATCAAAGTGTTATTGACCGAAATGGGCTCGTCAAGCATGGTGTGAGTATGCGCCGACACGATAACGTCAATACCGTCAACCGCCTTTGCAAGCTCATAGTCCTCTCCCTTGCCGTCCTCCGTTCCGCTGTGTGAAAGACAAATTACCACGGGATGCTCACCGTAAAGGCTCTCACATTCGGCAACCGCAGTCTTAACGGTTTCGGCCGCTACCTTGGCAGGATCCTCAAATACCATTCCCGAATTGGGTGCGCAATCGTCGGCATCAACACCGAAAATACCGAAAAGCACGTAGTAAACTCCGCCTCTCTCGAGTATTATGTAATCCTTCACGCCGTAATCGTTGTAAACGTCCCACAGCTCCGCGTCGTATCCCTCCTGCCCCTCAACGGGAGGCAGATAATTTGCGCAAAGCAAGGGTGGGAGCGTGTCGCCCGAATCAACCGCGGCGCGCATCATAGATTTGAGACCCGACTGAAGATAATCGTATTCGTGATTGCCGAACGTAGTCGCGTCGTATCCCATAGCTCCCATAAGTCTGAGCTCGAGAGCCGACGTCGCGTATGCCGTCTGGAACAGAGAGCCCATGGAGAAATCTCCGGCGTCGACGAGAATTGCGTCGGGGTCCTTTGCCTTCTGCTCTTTTATCGCCGTCATAAGACGCGCGTAGCCGCCGTATTCGCCCTCACCCGACTCATTTGCGGACGGCAGAAAATGCGAATGCAGGTCGTGAGTAAAAAGCAACGTTATCTCCTCGCCCTCATCCGAAGCCACAGGGGCAATAATGAATGTCGAGCAAATGATCACCAAAACGATTATTAAGGAACAAATGCGCTTAAATCTCATAAAATCTTCCTTCCATATAAATTTATCTTTATTCTATTGTACCATATATTCTTTGAATTGTCAATTAAGCATTATTATTCAAAACACCCCCGCGGGAAAACCGCGGGGGGATAATTCATTTACTCCGTAATTTCATAAGAAACGTACTTTTGAGGATCGATATAAGCGCCGTTTTCGCGAATTGCGAAATGCACGTGATCGGGCTCGGCGACCTCCTGCATCTCGGCAAACGTATATCCGATGAGCTGTCCGCCCACGATCATATCCCCTTCCTTGACCTTGATGCCCGTATTCGCTCCGTCAAGGCACTGGTATATCATATATACGTTTCTATCGGGCATAGCCACGACAACCGTGTATCCATAGACGTGATCAAAGTAAACGTCGGTTACGGTTCCCGAGGCTGCCGCGTATACCTCCTCCTGACTTGTCGCGGAAGCAATATCAATTCCCAAATGATCGCGATAGTCCATCGTACTTGGATTCCATACGGGATAGTCCGAATAGTACTTGGACATCGTGCCCGACTCAACGATTTTTGTAATACTGCTGAGCTTATCAACAGAAATTTTATCCGTGCTGATGCCAACTCCCGTATATTTTACGCCGTCAAGATAATAGGAATAGGTCACATATATCGTGTAGCTTCCGATATAAAGATCGGTAAACTCACGGGTATTGCCATCGCCCTCTTGCGCTACGTTGTCTCCAAAGCCCACAAGCTCTGTTTTTTCAATGGTAACGTCATAGCCCGAGGCGGTCTGCAGATCAAAGGTCACGCTTGTGTCTCCGTTCACTAAAACGTCAGTCACCGAAACCAAAGCCTTGGTTTTTACGTCCGCGTCGTAAAGCACGTGAGCGGCAAATCTCTCGCCGTCAAGCGCGTCGTAATAGGCGATTATAACGAGTCTGTAAGTGCTTCCGCTCTTGAGCTTATCGAAGCGCAGAGTTGCGTCGCCAACCGATACGGCGGCTTTATTGACCGTCTCCTCACCCTCGATAAGATATGCGCAGATCTCGCCCTCCGAGTCAGATATAAGCGAAAGCGGGTCGGCAACTGTTATATCAAAGCTCAATTCGTGGAAATCAATTCCGCTCGCCTGAACCTGCGCCGTAGGCTGAGACTCGGGATAGACGCCAACCTTGACCGTTTTGTCGCCACGCATTTCAACGTCCTTGATCTCTTCTCCGTCAACATACTTGATAGCGTCGATCGTATATTCAACAACTCCCTCTGCTTCACCGACGTTAAGCTTCAAAATAAGATTTTCGGAATCCGAGCCGTTCTCAAACATATAAGACTGATATTTTACTCCGTTGAGCGTAAAGGAAAGTATTTCAAACTGATCGGGGTTGTTCAGGTGTATGGTTATGTAAATATCCGCCCACTTACTTGCGTAATACTCGGTTCTGCCGCTTCCCTCGACATCAAGAATGCCGGAAATATCAGCAATTGGCTTTCTGTCAGTTCCCTTGCCTAGCTTCCGGATTTTACCGCTTACCGACGAGAGATAGTCAATCTCAATATTACCGAAAGCCGTCGTTTCCTGCGTTGCCGCAGCGGGAAGCTCGTTTGTGACCGTCATACCCTCGTACACGGGCACCTGCTTTGTGACAACAACAGGCGGTGTGGGATCGTCGGGCTGCTCCGTGAGCATTGGCAGTATCACGGTAAATACTACCGAAAAAAGCAAAATAAAGCACGCCGCGCTGCAGAGGCCCGTAATAAATTTCTTTCTCTTTGCAGCCTTTCCCGACAAATAATCGTACCGCTTTACAGACTGCTTATCAATAATTCTCTCGTCGATATTTGACAGTATCTCTATCTTCATTTCATCTTTTCTGTTCATGAACGGTAGCCCTCCTTATCGAGATATTCCCTGAGCCCGCTTCGAATCTTCGAAAGATCTCTGAACACCGTGGCTTCGCTAAGAGAGAGCATGCTCGCAATACGCGGCACGGAATCCGAATAATAATATCTGCAAACGAATATGAACAGCTGACGGTTCGTAAGCGTCGCAAGGTAGGAATTGAGCAGATAGCTCAATCTGTTCACTATGTACTTCTCGTCCTCACCCGCCTCGAATTGCATACATTCGTCAAGCTCGTCGAGAGATACGACAAGCTCGGTGGGGATCCGCTTCGCAGCGGCAGATTTTCTTATTCTGGCAAGCGCGATATTCCTCGTTATTTTCGATAAAAAAGCCTTAAATATCGACGGTCTCTGCGGAGGTATAGCATTCCAAGTGCCAAGATACGTATCATTCAGGCACTCCTCCGAATCCATCTTATCATTCAAAATATTGTGAGCTATCGTGTACAAATACTTGCCATACTTTGTATCCGTTTCCGCAATAGCCTTCTCCTCCCTTGCCCAGTACAACGAAATTATTTCTTCGTCCGAAAGCGTTTTTGTTTTTTCGACGTGTCTTTGATAGTCCATATCATTGATCCTTTCTGCACATTGTGAACTTGAATAGTCCCTCTATATATAAATGTTGCGAAAATGATAAAATCCTATCATTTTTTATCTATTTTTAAAAAATAAAGTTTGTTTTAAAACTTATCCTAAAGATAAAAGCACCCCCGGTGGGTGCTTTTTACCTTAATCATCAAATATATTTACGTGTATCTCTGCTCTGTAATCATCATTAAGCTCATTGGAAAACAGCTCTACCAAAATATCCGCTTCGCCGTATCCCATTACGGTATAAGACACTATAAGCTTCTTGCCATTCCACTCGGGAACACCGTTGATCTTTATAATATGCTCCTTGGTGGACTGCGCTCCCCAACCCGAGATAAGAGTGGGGTCTGTTCCGACATCAATTTCAATAGTGCCCGTTCTCGTTCCGATACCGTCAGGCGATATATCAAGGTCAAGCTTGGGATTATACGTTGCAGTTACGTAATTAATACCGCCGTCCCCGTTATTTGTTTCCCCGGCGAAATCGCGGCCGCAAATCGAACAGATTCCGTCATCACCTATGTTATGACCCAAAGGCTCACCAAGAACCTCGTTCTTGTATCCGCCACAATCAGTGCATTTATACGCCTGATACGGTCCCTTTGCGCAATCGCCTTCATAGGGGTCGCCGTAGATCTCATAAGTGTGAGCCACTTGCTTTTTATAACCTTCCGTCTTTGCCACTCTGACGTATCCCGATTTAACCTTGCTGACGGTAGTGTCTCCCTTAAGATCAATATAAGCCTTATAAGCGCTTACCGAACCGTCCTCGTTTATCTTTACCCTGTGGGTATAATCCTTGCCATCGATGGTAATATTTAAAACGACGTAGGCATTTTTATATACGTAATGACCGTTCTCGTCGCCCTTATCCGCCGTTATTCCTCTAATATCAATGTAACAGCTGTCACAGTAACCGTTACCGTTGCTTGCCCCGCTATTTTCTACGTAAGGCGAGGAATAACCAACGTTTACGTTTCCAATCTCTTTCCATTCCCCTCCACTGTTGTCACAGCTTGAAAGCGAAACAGCCATAAGCATCACAAATGCAAGCGATATAATTAAAGCTTTTATTATAGACAAACTTATTTTTTTACTTGTTGAATACTGTTTTTTCATCCGACGCCTCCAAAAGCTCCTTTGATAATATGCTTATTTTATCACATATTTCAACAAATGTCAATACAATGTCAATAAAATATCAAAAACCTTCCTTTCGATCAGGTTAAAACCATTGTGCCGAAAGGACGTCGATAGTCCAGATAAATATTTGAAGATTATTTGTTATTATTTTTAGCGGTGTTAAGGGATGAAATTAACATTCTTTTGATTTCTTCCGCCAGAGAAATAAGAGCATCAAAATCATAAGCAATCAAATTTGTTCGTTTTAGCAAGGTGAGCCAATAAATACTTTCGCCCGTTTCTTTGAGAGAAATGTGTAATTTTGAAATAAAATCCGCCTTGCTGTTTCCGTAAATGGCTTCGTTTATGTTTGCGCCAACACTTGTTGCAGAACGTAATAATTGCTTTGCAATCGTAGTATCCTTTTTGCTCTTTGAAAACTCCTCGTAAAAAAGCACGATCTGCGTTGCGAAATCCATAGATTTTTCAAGTAATGGGCTATTCATTATCTTCACTTCTATTTACAGTACGATTGTATCACATTTTTGACTAAAAATCAATGCTTTTCGACCAACGGGAGAAAAGCTACCTTTTCTTTTCTCTCTTCTCTTTTATCTCTTCTCTGGAAAAGTCGCGCGGGGGGATTTAGAGAAAAGTGAAGAGTGAAAAGAGAAGAGTGAAGAGTACAAAAAGAAAAAGCCGCTTACGCGACTTTTCTTTTTGGAGGCGCCACCCGGAATCGGACCGGGGATAAGGGTGTTGCAGACCCGTGCCTTACCGCTTGGCCATGGCGCCATTTCATAGTGCCTTACTATTATAGCAGAGCAGATTTAATTTGTCAAGCCTTTTTTTTGCGATTTGTGTGATTTTTTTCAAAAGCTTTGATGGCTGGGTCTTAATAGGAGTGTATGCAGTACAATTGGGACGCGTGAGCGCTGCGCGACATAAGGCGTATTATTGATATTTATAGAGGGATAGCTTATGCTCTTGATCGCACAGCCCGAGAAAGATCTCGCTTGCGCTTTGATAGCCCTGTGCTTGTAATTTTGTTGTCAGCCATTGGAGATCTACACCCATGCGTTTTAAATTTTCGTGCATAATGCGCCCATCCATAATGACCTCGGTGAGGATATGATTGGGACCGGGTACTAAATGCATATCTGCGGGGGTAACAGGGCGCTTGGCGCCGGTGGGGAGTACGGTGAGCTTGCCGTTGTGCTCAAAAATTGCCGTTTGAATGTCATTTAGATCAAAATATCCCTGCTCGCGGCACAAAACCATAAATTCGCTCAGATCCAGCTTGGCCTTTTTTATGTTTTTGCTGTAAAGCTTGCCGCCGTTCATTAGGATGGTGGGCGAACCGTTGATATATTTTCGCGTTTGAGGAAAATTACGCGTGATCCAAGTGAGTGCAATGGAAACAACACCGTAGATCACGAGAGCGATCAAAGGCTTCCACGGTTCCTCAAGCTCGGTTGCCAGCTCCGCGGCAATCGAGCCGATGGTAATGCCACTGATATAGTCAAAAAAATCAAGCTGTGACAGCTGCTTATGTCCCATGATCTTGGCAATGATAAACAACGCGCCCACCGACAGGGTCGACGTTAACACAACATTCAGAATATCCACGCTTCATTCCTCCGTACCTTGATACTGTTAGCATGCCCCTAAAACACGGCTTGCAAACGGTAAAAGCGAAGCGAATTTTTCAAACGTATGCGGAAAAGGCTCCCCTATACTTTCGTTTGAGGCAGCCTTGGGGTTGTATTTCTCACACGTTCTTAATATGCCGCTTCGCAATTGCTTTCAGAACGAAGCTCGGAAGATCACAAGATCCTTGATGTAGACGGGAAACCCCGTGGCGATAGAAAAAGCACAGCCATCCGAGCGGGAAAGGGCTGTGCTTTGAATTTACATTAATAAAAGTCAATATTGTTGCTTTTGGTTTTGATAAATGCAAGAAAGCTGTTATACTCTTCCGGAGAGGCGAAGGCGGTGATCGGCAATATATAGGCGAGGATATTATTGATGTGAATGTATATTACCTTGCCGTTCACAATACTGATGCGCTCAATACCCGCATAGTATTGCTCGGTCCATTTGTCCGGTGTGTTTTCTATAAATTTGTCGTCATAAAATTCCATGATAGCGGTCGGGGAATACAACGCCTTGCCGCTTTTTTGCAGGCTTTTGATGTGCATTTTTAAAGAGGATGCTATGATAAAGGGGATCATTAGCTCAAGGATAAGGAGCACCACAAGCATCGGTATTGTGCTAAGAAAACTATCAAGTGTAAAGCTACCTGTAAACAGTGAAAGAAAAACAAACAACAATGTAATTGTCGCCAGCAGAAGTCGTATTTTTACGATCTGCGCCCTTCCGTGGCGAGATTTTAAGGACCAGTATTTGTTGAATTCAAAATAGTCCTGATCTGAAATGTTTACTTGAAATCTGAATTGTATCATACTCACCTCGAATACAGTATAACACATGCTTCGCGGATAATCAAGATAAATTTTCAAGTCGGAGATGCGGACGCTTGCTGATTTCGGGCGCATGCGCCCGAGAAAACAGCGCGAATAAAAAAGGATTACGGGCGCTCGCCATTTTCAAAGTGCCGGGGCACTTTGAAAAGCTAAGTTCTCCTTGAGTGCTGAAGCCCTCAAGGAGAACTTGCCCCATTGCGGCTCTCTTCGAGACCCGCGCGGTTGCTTGCAACAGCAGTTCTTGCCAATAATAATCCCCCCGCAATATGAAGTGAACCCAAAAGTTTAGACAAAAATTAAATATTAAATTGTTTGCGAATGA
>CAZMKU010000060.1:0-10427 GCA_964567085.1 uncultured Clostridium sp. | reverse complement strand
AGAACGCTTCTCTTAACGATGTTCTACCGCCTGCTCCCCACACTTTTGCAGGAGCAGAGAGTATTTATCGCGGAAACTCCCCTTTTCGAAATTACAACGAAGGACAAAACCTACTTTGCCTACGACGAATTCGAAAAGAGCGATATTCTCAAGGAGCTTGGAAACAAGAAATATACTATTCAGCGTTCAAAGGGTCTTGGCGAAAACGAGCCCCAGATGATGTGGGAAACCACTATGAACCCCGAAACCCGACGTCTTATCGCAGTTACCCCTGCCGACGCGAAGAAGACCGAGGAAATATTCGACACCCTGCTTGGCGACAACCTTCCCGCAAGAAAGGAATTTATCGCGCTTCACGGCAAGGAATACATGAAAGATATTGACGTTTAATTTTAGTTGAATTATGATTGATTTTACAAAATCCTCTCTCCCCGAGTTTGTCGGTGTAACGGTGCTTGACACGATAGGTCTTGTAATTCCCGGCATTGACCGCTCTCTACGAGAGCAAATGAAGCTTCCCGCGCATATTTCCGCGCTCGGCGTATTCAGCTCGCGAACGGGCGCCGCAGGACAGATATGCGCAATTGACGAAGCAATCAAAAATACGAATACAGAAATTGTCAGCATCGAGCTTCCCCGCGACACGAAGGGCTGGGGCGGCCACGGTAACTATATAGTTATCGGCGGGCGCGACGTCAGCGATTGCAGACGCGCTATCGAGATTGCTCTCGAGCTTACCGAGCGCAACGCGGGCGAGGTCTATATCAGCGAGGCGGGACACCTCGAATTCGCTTACAGCGCGGCGGCTTCGTTTGCGATAAACAAGGCTTTTGACGTGCCGCTCGGCAAATCATTTGGATTTGTTGCAGGCTCGCCCGCGGCAATTGGTCTCGTTATGGCTGACGCGGCTATGAAGTCCTCATCAATCACGCTGACAAAGTATCTCACGCCCACCACGACAAGCCACTCAAACGAGGTAATTATCGCCTTTTGCGGCGACGCCGAGGCTTGCAAGACCGCGGTTTTGCGCGGACGTGAAATAGGTCTTACACTTCTCCGTACACTCGGTGACGACGAGCCAAAGGGACCGTCACATCCTTATTTAAATTAAATCAAAAATCGAAAACGCGGCAAGATTTGCCGCGTTTTTCCTTTTCCCTCTTGACAAATCGACTTTTATGTGATAAAATAACAAGTGTTATATATCAAATGCTATATTTCGGAGGTAAATATGCCACCAAAGGTTAAAATAACAAAGACAGCCATCATAAATAAAGGGCTTGAACTTGTTCGTGAAAAAGGCAAGGACGAAATAAACGCGCGCGAGCTTGCAAACGCGCTCGGCTGCTCCACACAGCCGATATTTTCAAATTTTGAATCAATGGACGAGCTGCACACGGCACTAAATTTCGCAGCATACGAGCTTTACCTCGATTTTATCAAACGGGAGCTTGAAGACGGGAAATATCCTCCGTACAAGGCGTACGGCATGGCTTATATTCGCTTTGCGAAGGAAGAAAGGCAGCTTTTCAAGCTTCTTTTTATGTGCGACAGAAACGGTGAAACAAGCGCCACCTCGCCAGACTTTGACGCTTCGGTAGAAATGATAATGAAAGCCAACGGAATTTCAAAGGAAAAGGCAACCCTTCTCCACCTTGAAATGTGGACCTGCGTTCACGGCATCGGCGTAATGCTCGCAACCTCGTTTTTGGAGCTTGACTTCGAGCTTATCAGCAATATGCTGACCGACGTATATCAAGGTGTACGTACGCACTTTATATCGGAGGCAGAAAAATGAACGCCATCGAAATTAAAAATCTGACAAAACGCTACCGCGACGTCGTGGCCGTGGATTCGCTTTCCCTTGACATAAATGAGGGCGAGCTCTTTTCCCTGCTCGGTGTCAACGGCGCGGGAAAAACAACGACCATCAAGATGCTCTGCTGCTTGACATCTCCCACGGAGGGCGACGCCCTTCTTCTCGGCAAGAGCATACGTGATAACACCGCGGATATAAAACCGCTTATCGCGGTTTCTCCGCAGGAAACCGCGATAGCCGCAGGACTTACTTCGCGCGAAAATCTCGAGCTTATCTGCGGAATTCACGGATTTTCCAAGGAAAAGCGAGAAGCCAAAATCTCAGAGCTTACAAGCCTTCTCGGTCTTGACAGCATTTTAAAACGACGCGCAGGAAAGCTTTCGGGCGGTTGGCAAAGACGACTCAGCATCGCTATGGCACTTATCAGCGAGCCGAAATTTCTCTTTCTCGACGAGCCGACTCTGGGACTTGACGTGCTCGCGCGAAGCGACCTCTGGGATATTATCCGCTCGCTGAAGGGCAAGGTTACAATTATCCTGACAACTCACTATATGGAAGAAGCCGAAGCGCTCTCGGACAGGATCGCTATTATGAAGGACGGTAATCTGCTTATCTGTGACACCGCGGAAAATATCAAAAAAGCGGCAGAAACCGACAGCTTCGAGCAAGCCTTTATCAATATCGTAAAGGGGGGAGCAAAATGAGAATGTTGACCTTTGCCAAAAGAAACACCAAAGAGCTTTTGCGTGATCCTTTAAATCTCGTCTTTCTTTTCGGTTTTCCCGTTGTACTATTACTTCTGCTTTCAGCAATTCAGGCGAATATTCCTGTAGAAATGTTTGTCATTGAACATCTCGCCCCCCGGAATTGCCGTGTTCGGTCTTGCGTTTATGACACTTTTCTCCGCAACTATCATTTCAAAGGATAGACAAAGCAGCTTTATGCAACGCCTTTACACCACACCGATGACACCCGTGGATTTCATTTTGGGATATACTCTTCCTCTTATTCCCATAGCCATGGCAGAGGGTATTGCAACGTATACTTTTGCTATAATACTGAAGCTTGAAATCAATATATATCTCCTGATTTCAATTATCTTCATGATACCGATAGCACTTTTGTATATCGGCCTCGGACTTCTCTGTGGCAGTATTTTCAACGACAAGCAGGTCGGTGGCATCTGCGGCGCTCTGCTGACGAACGTATCGGCTTGGCTCTCGGGCATTTGGTTCGATTTGGAGCTTGTAGGCGGCATATTCAAAAAAATCGCTTATTTGCTCCCATTCGTTCATTCAGTTGAAATGCAAAGAGCGATAATTCGCGGCGATATGGCGGGAATATTCCCTCATTTATGGTGGGTGCTCGGATACGGCATAGTAATTATCGCAGCCGCCGTGCTCGTATATTTAAGACAGATGAAAAAGCAATAAATTTAAGGCGTAACCAAATCGGTTACGCCTTTTTTATCATTTATTTTACCTCATTAAGTCCGAGAACGGAATATATTTTATAAATATCTCCCGCGCCCATTACTACCACGACGTCGCCCTCGCGAAGATTGTTCTGCAGAATAATTCCGCAGTTTCCAAACGAGCCGCCGTAAATTGCGCGATCACCGATCTTGTCGCAAAGATCCTTTGACGTAACGCCGTAAACATTAGTTTCTCTCGCCGCGTATATATCAGCTAAAATAACCATATCCGCGGCGTCAAAGCTATCCTTAAAGCTGTCCATCAAGGATGCCGTTCTGCTATACGTATGAGGCTGAAAAACGCATATGAGACGTCTGCCGCAGAACATTTCCGAAGCTCCCTTGAGCGTCGCCGCGACCTCGGTCGGATGATGTCCGTAATCATCGTAAATATCCGCGCCGAATACGCGTCCGCGGTATTCCATTCTCCTTCCCGCGCCGACAAAGCTCGAAAGTCCCTCGGTAATATTTGCAAACGGCACTCCGCACGCGTGAGCCGCCGCTGCCGCAGCCATTGAATTATATACGTTATGCTTGCCGCAAATTCCAAGATCTATATGCGCCACGGTCGTCCCCGAATAAACGAGGTCGTAGCGGAGTCTCGAATCCTCAACGCGAATATTTCTCGCCGTGTAGTCCGCAGGCTTATGAAGTCCGAACGTTACAAGCTTTCCGCAATAATTCTTCACGGACGTCATAATATTTTCATCATCGGCATTAGCCACACAGACACCATTTTCGCCTGTAAGATTTGCATATTTGGCAAATGAAGAATTGATATGCTCCATACTCTTGAAATAGTCCACGTGCTCCATTTCGGCATTGAGCAGAACCGCAACGGTGGGATTGAAGTCAAGGAAGCTGTCCATATATTCGCAAGCCTCGAAAATGAAATTCTCGTTCTCGCCTATATGGTACGCGCCACCCATAGGCTTGTAGTCCGCGCCCGAGAACACCGTGGGCGACGGAGCGCCGCCAAGCTCGGTATCAGTGAGGAATATCTGCGCGCACATTGACGTAACCGTGCTCTTTCCGTGCATGCCCGCGATACCGATGCGGTTTTTGTACTCGGTCATAATATAACCGAGATAATCCGCGCGGGAGATACAGGGAATATTCCTTCTCTGCGCCTCGAGATATTCGGGGTTATCGGGGCTTATCGCCACGGTATAAACGAACGCGCCTATGCTATCGTTTATATTGTCCGCAGAATGAAGATAATTTATGTATATGCCTGATCTTTCAAGCTTTTCCGTCGTTGGAGTCTGTGAACGGTCCGAGCCTACTACGTTATAACCTGCGCGCTTTGTAAGCAACGCCAATGACGACATCATGGCTCCACCCACGCCTGCGAAAAATATAGATTTCCCCAAAGCCTTCGTCATTACAGACCTTATATATTCAGCGCCGTGATGTGTGTTGGGCGTCGGCAACAGTATCATCTCCTTTAAAGTCTATTTTCAATTCAATTTTCCGTGTGAGAGCAGAACCTCTCCCCTGTCCGTTACGGAAAGCACTCCAAAATCGCCGTCGTAACCGCCGACAGAGCCCGGGTTCAAAAGATAAAGCGGCTTCTTTAATTTCGGCAGATCAACGTCATCAACGTCAATTCTCATCTCAAGCGGTGTATGGGTATGCCCGAACAAAACAATATCGACGTCCCTTTGAGCCGCGATATAGATCAAATGCGAAAGACTGCTTTTAACTCCGTATAAATGTCCGTGAGTAAACATAATTTTCTTGCCGCAGGCTTCAATTACTCCTACGTCGTCACTTGAAAGCGTACCGAAAAATCCTCCCGTATCACAGTTGCCGCCGACACTGTAAATCGGAATATCTACTATGTCGCAATACATCAAATCTCGAAGCCCGTCGCCGAGAAAGATTATTCCGTCGGGCTTTCTTATTTGTCTTGCAAGCGCCTCGAGAATATTTTTCGTGCGCCCGTGAGAGTCCGACAAAACGAGAAACTCCATATATTTTCATTTTCCCTTGCCAATGTCAATATTCTATCACTTTATTATAACACTTTTGTAGCATTTTGTCTATACAATTAACAGAAAAAATTTCTAAAACATATACTGTAAGAGAAACAAAACAATACGAGGTGAACGATATGATGCTTGACAAAGCCACGCTTGAAAGAATATTAAAGCTACCCGACGATCAGCTTCTGCTTATAATCAAAGGACTTGCAAAGGAATCGGGAGTTGACATTTCAAATATCAACATTGGAAAAGCCCAGCTTGACGCGATAAGGAGCGCCCTGTCAACCGCAACGCCGCAGGATATTGAACGGGCGGGCGAGATCGTAAGGGGCTTCAAGGGCAACAAGCAGCAATAAGGTGACTGATATGCCTGACGAAAACATTACAAATCAAACTCCGAACGAAGATGGTAAGGGCGGTATTTTTGACATTTTAAATAAGCTTATGTCAAATCAGGGCGCTGCCGCCGATAGCCCTCAACCCGCCGAAAAGCCCGCCGAGGCAAATATTCTGTCCTCTCTTCTGTCAAATCCCGAGCTTTTATCAAAGCTTCCCGAGCTTATCTCAATAATCTCTCCGCTTATGAGCAGCCATTCCTCCCAAAACAATCAAGCCGCGCCCGCGGGGCTGTTTACGCAGAGCTCTATTCCAAAAGCAACGCCCGCGCATCCGCAAAGCCACGAGGCGCAGAACCGCTCCGCTCTGCTTTGCGCGCTGAAGCCTTATTTGAAAAAGGAACGGCAGGACGCGATAGATTATATGATAAAGCTCAGCCGACTCGGCGACATTCTCAAAACTCTGTGAGGTGACACTATGTATACTCGCTCTCCAAGCAGAAAGGGCAATTTTGACCCGCCTATAATAAAAAAGGAAACGCCGTCGGCAATTCAGCTGCCGCAAAATTATAGCGGCAACGCGTTTACAAGCGACGGCTACAAAAGACCTATCTCCCCCGAATCTCCCACCCCGAGTCAAAGCGCAGAGCAAGATACTCACCGCAGGGCTCACATATCCCCAAGTATTTCTCCGACTATTCCCGTATCAAGCAGGGGCTCGCTCGGATATTCGGACTATCCCGAAGCCCCCGATCCCCACGAGGATATTCCCCCGAAAGCTGATTTTGAGGAACGCGATCAAGACACGGTCGAGGTTAGCAGAGAAATATCCAGGACCGAGCCTATCGGACTCCCCGAGCGCTCGGGCGCAGGCTCGCTTTTCTCGTCGATGCTCCCCGGAGGAGTATTTAAAAACAACTTTCCCTTCGGACACGGACTCGGCAGTGAGGAGCTTCTTATATTAGGACTTATGCTCTCGATATATATGTCGGGAGAAGCCGACGGCGAGCTTATGATGCTGCTTGGCATTCTGCTGCTCGCAGGGTAGCTTATCGGGCTGTTGTAACAACAGCCCGATTTCCTTATATAATGATATGATGAACTGACGAGAGACCTCTTACGTCATCGAGCTCAACTCCATCAATGCTCTTTGCAAGGGCGGGATTTGAACGGATGATCGCCTCGGGCATTACGTAATTTCTCTTTGCAATACTCCAGACGCTATCCTCGTTGCCCGGGAAGATAACCACGGTCTGATTGCACTCTCGACTTGTGCTCTCACCGAAATGCAACGCCTCAAGACAAGATATTTTACTTTCGCCGTACATTTTATACACAAGCGAGATCTCACTGTCGAGCGATATACGCTCGCCGTCGATCCTTCCTCTCGTGCTTATAACCTCGGCGGTGGCAAAGGCATTCCTGCATCCGCTCTTATTTTCGCCCGAGTAAGAAAACGGCAGCTCGAGCTCCTTTGCGGAATATTCGCCATCGGTTTCAATAAGAACGTTATATTTGATCCTGCCCGTAAGCTTCACGCGCGCATCGTCGCAATCAACCGCGTCAACAAACGCTACGCCCGACGCGTCCACGAAGCGCGAGCCCTCGGGAATTCCGACCTCATCGAGCGTTCTGGCTTCGCTTGAGGTTATGTTACCAAGACCTCCGCCGCCCTCGCTGACTACGTTATAATTCTTATAATCACATCTCGTAACGCAAGCGGTCGAATACATATCCTTGGTATATGTCACGGGCATATTATTACAGCTCATACAATCGAATATAACACCGACCTCGAGCGATATTCTGCCCTCGTCAACGATAACGCTGAGCTCGTTTACGCTTCCCTTGGCAAAGAGACTCGCGCCCGCATTCGCGCCGCCGAGAGCAACGTTGGCAAAGATCGGGAGCTTTCTCTGGATAACGTAGGGCTCACCCTCGTTCTCCTTACAAGCAAGGATCTTGACATAAGCGTCGCCCCGCAAAAGCATTTCATTGTTATTTCCCTTGACCTCGGAGAGCATCACCTTTCCGTCGGCGCATATAACGCGAACGTCGCCCTCCCGCGCGTCGAGTATGACCTCGTCCGTAACCGTATGGACGTCTGACAAGACTCTCTGAATATCGGCAGACGTCACCTCACCCGAGAGCTTCCTTATGCTTTCGTCAGCAACGCCGTCGGAAAACATTTCGCTCGCCGACGTGTTGGCAAAAACGGTCGCCATAGCTTTAAGCTTCGAGCGAATGGTTATTTTTCTGGGAGCTGTAACTCTGCCGCTGACGGCTTCGGGAGTGATGTCCGCAAAGCCGTCGAAATAGTCGGACATTTCGGGGCTTTCAAGCGGCATATTGATGACGTATTCGTCGGAAATGGGCGCGCAATACATCTGATTATCCACGCCGAGATACAAAACGTAATAATCAATATTCCCCGAAAAAACCGCGTCATCCATACCAAAATCCATTTTGGGCGGCAATACGTTCGCGGAAATTTTCATCAGCCTTTTTATCTCGGGCTGATAATCGGGGAGCGAATAGTCCTTTGAGAGCTCACCGAAAAACACCTTTTTTGCAAGCTCGGTCTTAATGATTTGCTTTGAGGTCTTGTTCATTTATTTGTTTCCTCCGATAACATATTTATTCACCAAATGATATGCGCGCGGAGGTGCTTTTATTACAGAATATAAGACGGCCTTAAATATTTAAAAGCATTTCGCATCTTATAAAATATCCCTTGTCGTGATGGCACACGGGACACATTTCGGGAGCGGCAGTTCCCTTTATCTCGTGACCGCAATTCAAGCAGAACCATCCGCACTCCACGTCGGACACGAACATTTTTCCGCTCTCGATAAGCTCGGCAAGCGCCCTGAATCTGTCGCCGTGCTTCTTCTCGATCTCCGCAATCTTATAAAACGAATCCGCCACGGCAAGATACCCCTCGTTCTTCGCCTTGTCGCCAAAGCTCTGATAAATATCCTCATATTCCTCGTACTCATGATCGTGCGCCGCGCGCAAGAGTGAGAGAGTGGTCTCGGAAAAATCTATCGGATACGCCGCGTCGATCTCAATATTCTGTCCTGCGCAGGACAAAAGATGATTATAGAAAATTTCGGCGTGCTCCTTCTCCTGACCCGCGGTGAAATTGAATACGTATTCGACAAAATAAAGCTTATCCGCGCGCGCCTTCGCCGCAGCAAAGGTATATCTGTTTCTTGCCTGAGATTCTCCCGCAAACGCGCGCATCAAATTCTTTTTGGTTTCGCTATTTTGAAAATCTACCATATTTTTATCCTCCTTTGTGGTTTTCATCTGGGATTATTTTCCCAAAATAATTTTTGTATACAAGCGATACTTATCAAACTGTAAATTTTCGCGTATACTGTAATGATAAAAACTCTTACGAAAGGACTCATATATGATCGCATACAAGGAATACAACAGAATTCGCGCGGTTCAGTACGCCAAAAGATGGGCTCTTGAGCGCAATCCCCTGTTTCTCGATTTCGCGGGGCGTGGCGGAGATTGCACGAGCTTCGTTTCTCAATGTATTTTAGCAGGAAGCTGTACTATGAATTTCACCATGGATTTCGGGTGGTATTATATCACATCCGCAAACCGCGCGCCCGCTTGGTCAAGCGTTGAATTTCTATACGATTTCCTTACGGGAAATCCTATATTCACCTCGGAAAACGGCGGTATCGGGCCGTTTGGCATAGAGGTCTCGGCTGAAGGCGCATTTGAGGGTGACGTCGTACAGCTCGCAGACAGCACGGGCGATTTTTATCACACGCTGATAATTACGGGCTTCCGCGACGGCAACACGCTGGTTTCCGCGCATACGAACGACGCCCTTGACAGACCTCTTTCAACCTACGATTACACGTCTCTGCGCTACATACATATTGAGGGTGTGCGGATCGAAATTCCCGATGACACCTGCTTTGAGGCTCTGATTGCGGGCGAAAGCATAAGCGTCACCCCGTAAACCTTATTTTACAATTGTAAACTTTTCTTTTTTGGAACAAAATGTCTTGACAAAAATATACTACAGTGGTATCATTATAATTAAGAAATTATGCCTCGGCATAAACATCAAAGAAAGGATATTCAATAATGAAAAAAGTAATACGACTTTTATCACTCCTGCTTGCAATCGTGATGCTTCCCATAGCTCTCATTGCATGTGACGATGAAGTTGACGACACTGAAGTTACTCTTGACCCGGAATCTCCTATTGAAGAAAAGAATTACGGTCAGACCTTCAACTATCTCGTAATGGATGATATCTTCCCTTATGAATATTTCTATGCTGATGAACGTCTTTACAACGAAATGAACGACTCCATCTACGAAAGACAGCTCAACGTTGAAAGCAACCTCGGCATTGATATCACGGCGAAGAAGCATACGGACTATTCCTCCTACACGGATGATTTTACAACGTCCATTTCCTCGGGAGACAACACTTATCAGCTTTGCCTTACACACGCGAACATCGGTGTTGCTACATTGGCAACGAAGGGTTACCTCTTCGATTTCGCAGACTTTGAATCCGTTGATCTTTCCGCTTCTTACTGGAACAAGAAGCTTATGAACACGGTAAAATACCAGGACCAGTACCTCCTCGGCTACGGTGACCTCTGTCTCGCTTACGTTTACACAGTCGTATTTAACAAGGACCTCCTTGCAAAGCACTGCAACAACGTTCTCGGCGACGAATCCATTTACTCACTCGTTGAAGACAACAAGTGGACTCTTGCAAAGCTCGACGAGCTTGCTGCAACCGCTCACGAGGACCTCAACGGCGA
>CAZMKU010000059.1:0-10692 GCA_964567085.1 uncultured Clostridium sp. | reverse complement strand
AGAACATACTTGACTTCGACAGAACTTTTGATGATGCGAAGGTAATTAAGCTTGAGCAGAATTATCGCTCGACCGCGACTATTCTCAATTCCGCGAACGCGGTTATCGCGAACAACAAGGGTCGAAGGGGAAAAAATCTCTGGACTGACGGAGACGAGGGCGAAAAAATAGTTCTTCGCCGCTTTGACGACCAGAACGCCGAGGCGAGAGCCATCGTTGATCTGGTTTACAGCAAGGTGTCACGCGAGGGCAGAGAATACAGAGATTTCGCCGTGCTTTACAGAACCAACGCGCAGTCGAGCGGTATTGAACGCGCGTTTGCAAAAAGCGCTATTCCGTACAGAATGCTTGGCGGCGTACGTTTTTCTGACAGAAAGGAAATTCGTGACGTCGTTGCATACCTGCAGCTTATCGCAAACCACGCAGACCGCGAGCGACTTCTACGAATAATCAACGAGCCTAAGCGAAAGATCGGCGACCGTACTATCGCGGCAATCGAGGAAATTGCCATTGAAAACGGTCAGACCATGTTCGAGGTTATTGAGGAGGCAAGTACCTATCCCGCGCTTTCGAGAAGCGCGGTAACGCTTGAGCATTTCGCTTCAATTATCAATAGACTCACCGCAATGGCGAAGGTCGGGTCGCTTCCCGATCTTTTTGATGCCGTTGTTGACCTTACGGGCTACAGGCAGATGCTCGTGGATGCGGGCGTAGAGGAAAAGGACAGACTTGATAACCTCGACGAATTCAAATCAGGCATCATTGAATACGTAAATAACGCCGAGGAGCCCACTCTTATTGGCTTTTTGGAGGAAAACGCGCTCGTTGCTGACGTTGACAGATATGACGACTCCGCAAACGCGGTCGTAATGATGACCATTCATAGTGCAAAGGGCCTTGAATTCCCGATAGTGATCTTGCCCGGTATGGAGGACGGAATTTTCCCGGGTATGCAGAATATCGTCGGCTCAAACGAGGATATGGAGGAGGAGAGGCGTCTCGCGTACGTGGCTCTTACTCGCGCAAAGGAGCAGATCTATATCTATCATACCAAATCCCGACTTTTGTACGGTCAGACGCAGTACAATCCCAAATCACGATTCGTGACCGAGATCCCCGACGAGTATCTTGATGAATATATTGAGCCCGAGAATTCATTCTACGGCGGCACCACCTACCCGAATCGCGGCTCGTACGGATATTCGGGATATAACAGACCTCTTCAGCAAAAGCAGGTTCAAAGGAACGATATAACGGTTGGTAAGCCCCTCTTTACAAGGGATACCGATTCGGCGGCAACGTCTCTTGTGCCGGGAGACAGAGTTCGTCATCTTACGTTCGGCGAAGGCGAGATAATTTCCGCAAAGAAGATCGCCACGGATACGCTTTACGAGGTAATGTTCGATAAGGTCGGCACGAAAAAGCTAATGGCGACATACGCTAAATTAAAGAAAATCTAAAAGGAGGTACAATATGGGTATATTTGAAAATTTTGTTGAATATTTCAGAGAAAATGAAATAGGAATAATGCTTTTGAAGATAGTTCTTGCCGTTGTGGCAGGCTCGATAATCGGCGTGGAAAGAGAATTACACGGACGCGCGGCGGGCCTTCGTACCCACATTCTCGTTTCCTTGGGCTCGGCTCTTTGCGCAATTATAGGCTGTTATCTCAGCGTTGAGATGGGAAAAATGGGAATTTCGTCGGACGCGCAGCGCACGGGCGCGCAGGTAATAAGCGGAATTTCCTTCCTTGGCGCAGGTACGATACTTCTTCGTAAGGGTAAATCGCAGATCACGGGACTTACGACGGCGGCAGGCATCTGGGCAACGGCGGCGATCGGACTGTGCGTTGGCTACGGACTCTATATCCCCGCGTTTGCCGCCGCGATAATCGCGGTTATTGCTTTTACCTTATTGACAAAGTTTGAGTACTATATGAACCGCAAGCGCAGAGTTATGACGTTCTACATAGAGGTTAATTCCGTATTGGCAGTAAAAAAGACTATCGCGTCCCTGAAGACCGATTTTTCTGCCGAGGACGTTCAGGTAACCGCTTCTCGAAGCGGAATTGAAACCAACGTTGGAATTGAGGCTATGATCAAGATGCCTCACAACGTTTCCATCGAAAAGAAGATCGAAAAGCTTCAGAATCTTGAAAACGTTGACTTCGCAATCGTTGTATAAAACAGAAATATCCGCTTTGAAGCTCAAAGCGGATATTTTTTCAGAATACAGTTTCGATTACCTTGGGCGCGCCATCGGGCGAGTATTTCCAGTGATCTATATGAGAAATGCTGTCGTCAATGTAATATTTCAGGCCCTGAGAGGCGGGCTCGCCTCTGTATGAGTCGATAAGCACGAGCTTTATTTTCATTCTCTCGGGAATAATGCTCTTTATGTATACCGCGGTAGATTTGCCAACGCTCGCGCCGTCGATAGCGCCGTTTTCTGAGCCAATACCGTCCTTGATTTCGGCAAGCCCCGCCAGATTGGGAGAAAGCTCAACGAAAATGCCGTAGCTTTCAATGCTTCGAATAATTCCCGTGACGGTCTGACCCTGTGTAAATTCGCGCGCGTTTTCCTCCCAAGTGCCGAGAAGCTCCTTTGTGCTAAGGAAAATTCGGTTGTTTGTCGGGTCAATGTGCTTGATTATCGCGCGGATATTCATGCCCTGATAAAGTCTGTCCTTTGGGTGCGTGATTCTTGACACCGAGATCGAGTCGATAGAGAGCAGGGAAATGACACCGCACCCAATGTCGCAAAACGCGCCGAAGGGCTCGAGGTGTGTTACCCTCGCGTCAATAATATCGCCTGCGATGAGTCCTGCTATAAAATTGTTGTAGCATTCGATCTGCGCTTGCCTACGGGAAAGCAGAACGATACATTTTCCATTTGCTTCGGAAATTCCGATAACCTTGAAGCAAACGGGCTTTCCGACTCTCGTTATAAGCGCGATGTCCTTGATCTCGCTTCCATCATTATTATATACAGCCTCTGATCTTGGGATTATGCCGTGGATAGAGCCGAGATCCACGTGCAGATTAAAATCGTTATCGCAAAGTGTTACCACGCCCTCGAGGATCGCGCCTGTAGCCATTGCTTTCTCGAGGGATGAACGGCTCGAGCAATGCTCTCTGTTTTTCTGTGAAGCGATCTGGTACCCCTCGGGCTTGTATACGTTTGTCATTTCAATACCTCCTTGATTTTGGTTTTTGTAAAGCTATTTAATTCTATTCGGGCAAAGAGAAAAATAAAACGGAGAATACATAATAATTTTTCTGTTAATTGTTTATCAGGCGCGAGGAAAGAAAGCCAAAAACGGCGAAAATCGAAGGAAAAACGAGGTATTGGGGTGCTAAATTAAAAAAATCAAAAAAATTTTAAAAAAGGTATTGACAAACTAAAAGTGCTGTGATATAATATGCCAGTATGAAAAAATAAAAGTATGTAAACTAATTTGGAGGATAACAAAATGTCTACATTTATGCAGAAAAAAGAAGCAGTTGTCCGCAAGTGGTACGTGCTCGATGCAGCTGGCAAGCCCATGGGTAAGACAGCGGTTGCAGCAGCAGACCTTCTTCGCGGCAAGAATGCTCCTGAATTCACACCCCACGTTGACTGTGGTAACTTTGTAATCATCGTAAACGCTGATAAGGCAGTTCTTACAGGTAAGAAGCTTGAACAGAAGTACTATCAGAGACACTCCGGCTATGTTGGCGGTCTCAAGAGCGTACAGTACAAGACACTTATGGCAGAGAAGCCCGAGCTCGCTATGGAATTGGCAGTTAAGGGTATGCTTCCTCACAACTCTCTCGGTCGTGCAGCAGCTACAAGACTTAAGGTTTACGCTGGCGACGTTCATAAGCACGAGGCTCAGAAGCCCGAAGCTTATGAGTTTTAATCATAAGAAAGGAAGGTCATAACTAATGTATACAAGTGCAAAGCCTTATTTCTATGGCACAGGTAGAAGAAAGAAGTCTGTAGCAAGAGTAAGAATTTACCCCGGTACAGGCGCGATCACGATCAACGGCAAGGACGTTGACGAATACTTCGGTCTTGAAACACTCAAGCTTATCATCAACCAGCCCTTCGGCGTAACAGGTACAGTTGGTAAGTTTGACATCGTTGCAAACGTAAACGGTGGCGGTATCTCCGGTCAGGCAGGTGCTATCCGTCACGGTGTTGCAAGAGCTCTTCTCGCAGCTGACGAAGCTAACAGACCCGCACTCAAGCAGGCTGGCTTCCTCACAAGAGACCCCAGAATGAAGGAAAGAAAGAAGTACGGACTCAAGGGCGCTCGTCGTGCTCCTCAGTTCTCAAAGTGATAATTGTTTTCTCAAAATACCCCCGAAAACATTGGGTTTTCGGGGGTTCTTTCTATCTTCTTGCCGCAAATTTGCCGCAAATCGTGTTTTAACATTCAGATGGCTCCGCTTCGGCGGAGCTTTTTGCTATATATTGACATTGTATTAAAATTGTGATATAATATAAATGACAAAATTATAACATACGGGGAGGGTATCTTATGAAAAAGGTTTTAGCTTGTTTGCTTGTTGTTTTTATGGCTTTGACTTTGTTTGCATGTGATAACATAGCTGATGGGCAGCAAGATGCTACCGATGGCGTTCAAGGCGCAGAGATTATAACAAAAAACAAAACTAAAAATCCAAGCGATCAGATAGGAGACCTTGATAACGACAATTGTCCGTACACATGGTCTGTATATGACGAAGGGCATTCTTTGATTATGCTTTGCGGTTGCTGTGAAGCTCCTGCTGTTCTCGAGCCTCACGAAGACAAAGACATTGACAACTATTGTGATGATTGTGGATATGAAATGTCAATATATCCGGAGGATCTTGCCCAAATTGTGATTGATTACGAGAAGTCTTTGCAAGACGACGCTGATAACCTTAGTGCGAGGAACCCCGGGTGTCATTATTACTATCAAGTAGTTGATAAAATTATTTGTTCACTAAACCTTGGTGAAGGCGCTTCTCCTGAAGACCTTGTTGAAAAGTATGATATGTATAATGTATTTAATAAGGCAGATATAAGTACATATAGTTACATAAAATCCAGTGTCATAAGAGTAAAAGTAGATAGAGACAATTTAACGGAAGCGATGTATCAAAAGCTCAAAAAAATAAGTGAAGAGGAACCGCTTGTTGAAAGTTTATATGTTTACTTAGATGAGACATACGTTATTACTTGCATTCCCGAAATTGAGTATTATACTGATAATGCTGTAAAAATAGATTTTGAAAAAACGGATAGTATCTATAATTTATATTACGATAGAGGTTTTATTATAAAATCCAAAGATGAATATGATGATTTTATAGACTCTTTACTGGAAGCGGCAAAATATGAATATCAAATTGAATTAATTAATGAGCATAAAGATTCATATGATGAATTGTTTTTTGAAGACAATGCTTTGATAATAACTAATATAATCACTCTCTCGTCCGGCTCAATCAAGTCAACTGTAGATAACGTATACGTGTCTGAAAACAAGCTATATCTTGTCGTAAAAACAGATACTCCTCAGATATGCACGGATGATGTGCAAGAATTTAATTACACTTTAGCGGTACCAAAGGACGAGGTTCCAAACGTTACGGAAGTTATTATTTTGGAATAAACTAAACGTACCGAAAGAAAATACGGAAAGGACTTTTTATGTGTGTTTTTTGCAGAATAGTAAACGGTGAAATTCCGAGCATGAAGGTGTACGAGGATGAACACACGTGTGTTTTTATGGATATTGCGAAGGACGTTGACGGACATATGGTTGCAATACCAAAAAAGCACGTTAAAAGCATTCTTGATTGTGATGAGCAAACCCTTGAACGGTTAATGTCAGCGACAAAAAAGGTTGCAAGCTTTTGTGTCAATGAATGCGGATATGAGGGCGTAAATCTGCTTAACGCGAGTGAGGAGAGCGCAGGGCAGTCTGTTCCGCATTTTCATATTCACATTATCCCGAGAAAGACGGGCGACAATATCGACGCGTGGCCTAAATTTGACGGCGCGAAATGCGAGATTCAAGAAGTATATAAAATGATCAAAATGAACTGATATTTTAATAAGCTCCGCTTCGGCGGAGCTTTACGTTATTTTCAAGCCTATTATTGACAAAAATAAAATATAGTGCTATAATGAGTGTACAATAAATTAACGGAGGGATATTATGAAAAAGTTAATTTCTGTTTTTTCCTTTATCGTTGTGCTTCTTCTGGTTTTCACCGCATGTGAGGCTCACGAGCATGACTATTCTGACGATTGGTCTTCTGACGCAGACTACCATTGGCACGAGTGCACCGCAGTTGACGGTTGCCCCGAGGTAAGCGACAAGGCTGACCACGATTTTGAGGTTGTTGAAGATGAAAACGGCAATCCCAAGAATAAGTGCAAGGTTTGTGGCTATACAAACGACAATGTAAATACTGCTCCTGCGCATGATCACGTGTTTGCGGAAGAGTATTCCATAAGCGAGAACTTCCACTGGTATGCTTGTACGGTTGAAGGCTGCTATGAAAAGGAGGATAAGATTGATCACGCCTACGGTAATCCCGAGGTTGAATACACAGACGGCAAGATGATTATAACGAGCGTTTGTGTTGACTGTCAGTACGAAAAGATCGAAGAGCAGGCAGTAAAGACCGAGGTTGACGATGCGCTTTCCTGGGATAACGCGTTTAAGAATTTTAAGCTTACAAACTTTACGATGGATGTATATTTTGAAGATTTGACGGGTGAAGAAAGGCAGCATAATCACTGTGTTGTAACAGACGATGCGGTATTTTATTCTATTCCCGGAAGCACAGAATTTTACTCGGTAAAAAATGCTGACGGTACGTGCACAACGTATGCAAAATACGGCAGCTCCGAGGTTTATATTATCCTTGATGATACAAGCGATAATTTCCTTACAAGCGCTCAGAGGGAAACCGTGATCCTGATCTCGTTTGAAGATAACTTTGATAAATTTACTTATGATGAAGCAACGGGAAGCTACGTATGCGAGGAAGTAATATATGCTCAGTATTACGACTTCAGCGGTGAAGAAGCTTACGATATGTATTGCTACAATAACGTGGTTAAGATTACTGACGGCCAGATCAGCTACATCAGCGCGGAATACTATTTTGATGAAAAAGACCTTGAATACGAGCTCAAGCACTTCATTTATGCAAATATAGGCATATCTGCGGTTGAAATTCCTCAAAGCGTTATAAATAATGCAGTTTATGAGGAAAATATTGAAGAATAATCAAAGCGCCGTAAAGGACGAGAGCATTCTCGTCCTTTTTGCTTGAATTATTCTCTTTACAATTTTTTGAATATATGGTATAATCAACAGAGAGAAATAATTTAGCTTGCAAAGCAGGTTGCGCGCATGAAAAAATTGCTGATTACAATAGCGATCTTGCTTGTCATAACGTGCTTGTTCGGTTGTGGCAAAGGCGATGTACATAGTCAGTATAACCGACACATCGAAAAACGATCCCGACATTCTTCTTGAGGACGTAATGGAGTGCTTTTACGTTGGAGATGTGTATTCGTATTATTTAGCGCGATGTATGCGGGTTGATTGTATTCAGCGTACAAATCAATAATCCTTACAGCATAAGGAATTTTGCGACTCAACGGTCGGTGTGTTTACTTTGCGGAAAAAATTTTATATAATGATATTGCGAAAGGAGATAAGGGCTTATGAATCAAATCAAAATAGGTCAGTTTATTGCGGAGCGCCGTAAGATCCAAGGTCTTACACAGGCGGCGCTTGCGGAAAGACTTGGTATCACCGACAGAGCAGTATCAAAGTGGGAGCGAGGTCGCGGCTTGCCCGACCCCTCGATCATGCTTGATCTTTGCTCCGAGCTTGATATCAACGTCAATGAATTATTGAACGGAGAGAGGATCAGTATGGAAAATTATGACAAGAAGGCTGAGGAGCTTATGCTCCAGATGGCAGAAAAGGAAAAGAGATACGCGAAGAATTTGATGACGGCTATGTGGGTAATTATGACCGTGAGTATTTTATTCTTGCTTGCGGTGTGCGCCTTGGCTGCATTTTTGCTCCCCGAGGGACCGTTGCAGCTTGCAATTATACTCGGCGCGACTTTAATCGTGTTAGCAGCTTCCTTTTTGGGACTCAAGCTTGAGATCGAGGCAGGGTATTACAAGTGCAAAAATTGCGGTCATAGATTTGTTCCCACTTACACGCAGGCGCTCAACGCGATGCACATGTCCACGACGAGATATCTCCGATGCCCCGAGTGTCATAAGCGAACCTGGTGCAAAAAGGTTCTCACAAAGGAAGATTAAGCTTGAAAAGCCGATTTTTTTGATCGGCTTTTTTTCTTTTGTATATTTTTCACAGTTTTTTTGTTAATTTTTTTAATATATTCCTCCAAGAAATTTCCAAAAAGCCTTGACAATCCTTTGCTTGCGGTATATAATGAATATGTACAATTATAAGTATAACTGTGATTTTATGTAATCGCGGAATTTTAAGGAGGTCATAAAATGACTAAAAAGTATTCAACCAAAAGAGCTTTGATCGCAAGCGTGCTTTTGCTCGCTCTCTGCTTTACTGCGCTCGTTGGAACGACATTCGCTTGGTTTACGGACTCTGCAACAAGCACGGGTAACATAATCAAGACGGGTACGCTTGACGTTGAGATGTATTGGGCAGACGGTACGGAGGCTGTTCCCACAGAGGATGAAGGCTGGACCGACGCTTCGACAGGCGCGATCTTCAACTACGATAAGTGGGAGCCCGGCTACGTTCAGGTTCGTCACATCAAGATCGCAAACGTAGGCACACTTGCTCTCAAGTACAAGGTAAACATTATAGCAAACGGTGAGGTGACCGATCTTGCAGACGTTATCGACGTTTACTACGTTGATCCCGCAGTTCAGGTATCCGACCGCGCTCAGCTTACAGAGTCCAATAAGCTCGGCACTCTTACCGAGGTTCTTGCGGCTCTTGGTGAGACAGGCAACGGAGAGCTCGCGGCAGGCGCTTCCGACACTATCACGATTGCATTCAAGATGCAGGAAACTGCAGGCAACGATTACAAGAATAAGTCCATCGGTACCGATTTCTCGGTTCAGCTCGTAGCAACTCAGCTTGCCGCTGAAGAAGACAGCTTTGACAATCAGTATGACGTAGATGCAGATTATCCCAACGTATCCGTTCCCGTTGCTATTCCCGAGGTTGCTACGGATTCTATAGCACTCTCCTTTGGTGGAATGACGGTTGAGGTTCCCGCTGACGTTGTAAATTCGATTTCCGATGATGTAACGAGCGTATCTCTCGCATATACAAATCCTGTGGTAGATACGGTGAATAATACGGTTACGTATTCCTCCGTTGAGCTCGTTGACCAGGACGGTAAGGCTATTGACCTTTCTTCCAACACAACTGATCTTACAGTTACTCTCCCCGCGGGCGGTATTGCTGACGGTACAGAGGTTGCTATCTATCATGACGGCGAATTCGTAACATACGCTACAGTTGTTGACGGTTACATTACTTACAACGCTGCTCACTTCTGTGAGATTTCCATCAATTCCGTAGTTTCCGTAACTACTTTTGAAGATCTTCAGGCAGCAGTTAATGCGGGCGAGCACGTAGTTCTCGCCAACGACATCGCTGCTACAAATAACGCAGCTCTCGTAGTTCCCGCTGACACATCTGCAATTCTCGACCTTAACGGTCACACTTACACATCCAAGGACGGCGGCTCGGGCAACTGGATGGCTATTTACGTAAACGACGGCGCTACTCTCGTTCTCGAGGATTCCGTTGGTACAGGTAAGATCGTTTCTTCCTGCTACGGCGTATACGTAAAGGTTGGCGCTAAGTTCGTTATGAACGGCGGTGAGCTTAACGTTTCAGGCAATGGTACATACGATATAGCAGTTATTCTTTGGAATGGCGAATTCGTTATGAACGCAGGTTCTATTAATGCTCAGTATGCTGTATGGGCTTCCAACTATTATAGAGATAGCGTAGCTCAGTATGCTGACGCTCCCAACTGCTCCGTAACGATCGCTGAAGGTTGTACGGTTGTATCTACAGGCTATGCAGATGTTGAAATTTATGATGCACCTGATACTGTGGTTAGCGTTCCCGAATCTTTGATCGTATATAAAGGCTAAGCTTAATTCACGATCTACAACATAGTATAACGGCGTGTCCATACGGACACGCCGTTCCTTATAATCTATATGGCAAACAAAAAGGCGCTCGCTTACGCGAACGCCTTATGCCTTTACTTCAGTTCAATTACGCTTTCGTCCCACATTTCAGGCGCTTCAAAGCCCATAAGGTTAACCATTGTTGCCGCTACCGAGGAAAGACCGAACTGACCGTTGTCAGCCTTAACCGTGTAGTATTCCTTAGCATCTGTGTTGTCGTAGATGATGCAGGGAACTCTGTTGAGGGTGTGGCTTGTCTTTGCCTTCATATTGCCGTTCTTGTCGAGCTTGGGCTGACCGCTCTTCTTATCCATCTCGAACATTTCGTCGGCATTACCGTGGTCTGCCGTGATGAGCGCTACGCCGCCGAGCTTGTCAACCACAGTCAGGATTCTGCCAAGCTGAATATCAAGAGCCTCAACCGAGCAACGAGTTGCCGCAAGGCTTCCCGTGTGACCGACCATATCGCCGTTG
>CAZMKU010000058.1:0-10709 GCA_964567085.1 uncultured Clostridium sp. | reverse complement strand
TGTTTTACATTATAGAAAATCATAATTGCACCTCCATTTTTTATTTGGTATATTTCCCTATTATTATATCATATCACCAATGTATTGTCAATACTTTTATAGACAGAATCCAACAACCAAAACGCCGTTGAGAATGAACCTCAACGGCGTTTTTATATATTATTTACTTTACATTACTTCACCCGTACGGAAAACGAGAGTGCCGTTGAAATACGCCTCCTCGTCCTCGGGAACTAAAACTATAATTCCGTTGGGTAAAATATAACTTCCATTTTCGGTGTGGGGGTAATCAGAGGGGATGCTGTCAAGGGTTCCAAACAACACTTGGGCCCCACAATACTTGCAAACACCGAGACCTCCTATACTACCGCCAACTGGTCTGATAAGCACATGGGCAGTGTGAATCCTTGCTCCACAAGCACAATATGCATAATGTCCTGATGAATTATCTTTTTCATAATGATCAGTATATGAATGCGCCTCTAATATATAAGCACCGCATACACAATATTTTCTGTGCGAAGTCTCAGAGTCTTGTAGATAATGATCCGTGTATGAATGTTCTTCTATTATATAATCTCCACAAGAACAATAACTTTTATGAGATGTGCTTGAATCATTCACATAACTTTGCGTATATGTATGAATATTATACCCACAAAGAGAACAATCGTGATCACCCGTAGCATGCTCAAAGAACAAAAAATCACCGCAAATACAATAATGCGTACAACCTGATGAATCAAAGTCACAATAGATATGATTATGTTCTTCTAAAAACGAGTATTCCAATCCTTCAACAATATTTGTAGTCCTATGATAAGTGTCAGTTTCATTTGATGAAATATATTCTTGTGACACAATATTGGAGAATGGTGCAACATACTCGCAATATTTACACTTATAATAATCTCTATCGCCATAACTTGCAACTGCCATCATAGTATCGTCTTCTAACTCATGATTATTATTGCATGATTCATAATCGTCATAAGAATAACCGCTTAAAGACTCTACATATTTTACACCATTACAAATCGAACATTTCAATTTATATGTTCCATCATTTTTTTTGCCACAATTTAACCATTTATGATCATTATCAGTATGAAATCCTCTTGTTATAGCAACGCCCGCAATGTCTTTGTACGTAATATTAAAAGATCGATCCAATATTGCGCCGTATCCCATGAGTAACTCCTCATGATGCCAATTGTCAGCGTTAAGGTGAGGCTGACAATAATCATCCTCATCAATATCACCTAAACCAAGAACATGCCCAAATTCATGCGCTCCAGTTCTTTCTCTTATCAAATCCACTTTTTCTGTATCGTTTGATTCATTATATGTAAAATCGTCCAAATCCACATAAATAGCCCATTGAGAACAATGTTTATGATCGACCTCTCCAGATTCAACAGTTTGTACATAGTCTACTGCAACACAAGTAGCAATAGAATTCAAATCAACCGTTGGATATATAGTCACATTTTCGTTACTTTCAACCTCAACCATATTGACTAATTTATGCTTTACAACATTGCCAGAATCATCATAAGAATAAAAATATATATTATCCCACTTTCTCATACTATTTTCAAAGTCTTCTTTTATATCGGATGGCCAAGTATACGAATCGTTATCTGCAAAACGATATTTTATGGTAGTAATATTATGACCAAGGTGTTCACTTGCAGAATTCCATTCTAAAATATACCATTTTTCATAACACCCATCTTCACCTTTCCATGCGGTACAATCGTCATAAGTAACATCTAGCATAGTAGTATGTGCCAAAGCCTTAATGCTTGCGCATATAACTAAATTAAATGATAATATCAAAGCAATAACCATTATTAATGTTTTCTTTTTCATTTATATGCCCTCTCTGTTTATTTAATAATTTCATCCACAAGCTCACGTACACCAAGCACACCGTAATGACGGGTATAATGCGCATTTGTCGGAGTCTCGCTGTATTTCTCTTTTATCATTATTTCCATCAAATCATCATGATATTTGCCGAACTCATAGCTAAGGTCCTCGGAATAAACCTCTCCCTCGTGATAGCTTACATACGTTTCAACGGGTATATAAAATTCTCCATCAAGCTCAAGGGCACGAATCGTCAAAAATTCATATCCCGATCTGTGCTCGGAATAAAATATTACGTCCTTTTTATACTCATTCAAGTAAATTATGGTTTTCTCAAACACAATATGATTTTTCGTATTATATCCGTTTTCAAACTCAACGTCAAATATCTGAAAATATTCTATGTCCGGCACCTCGGTCTGCTCCGAGACAATATCACTAATAAGCTTTGATTTATTTATCTGAAAAGCAACAACAAGGCTCTTGCCCTCATAGGCTTCGGGGATTTTGGTCGGATCATCAAGCTTTACCCAAGTATATTTATTTGCGCAACAGAATAATTCCTCATCATATTCATGATCGGCATTATAATATCCGCATATATAGTAATAATTTGAAGGATCAAAGCTTACTAACAATGCCTGTGTGCCTAACTTGATCTTATCGATATTTTCGGCAAGCGTGGGAGGGGGCGGCAGATCAAACTCAGCCCAATATTGATTCAAATATTGAACCAACGTAGAGATCAATTCACTATACCTCTCATCAGAAGATACTTCCTTTATGGGATTACCCTCGAATTTATTGTTTGCTTCGGGGATATCTTGTACTTTATCGGCATTGTCGCATGAAGCAAAGCAACACAACACGACCGCGCACAGTAAAATTATTATAATAAACCTTTTCAAAACAAACACCGCCTTTCAAAACAGTAAGTATCAAAAAAACAAAACGCGCACAAGCAGAACCGTTAAAAACAGTTCAACTTGTACGCCCAATATCTCCGATTTTTAATTGTCCTCGTTTAAAATGGAAGGAACATTCATATTTTCGCGCAAAGCCGAACTGAACTTTACTGTAAAAAATCATAATCGCACCTCCATTTTTTATTTGGTATATTTTCCCTGTTATTATTATATCATATTACCAATGTATTGTCAATACTTTTATAGACAGAATCCAACAACCAAAAACGCCGTTGAGAATGAACCTCAACGGCGTTTTTATATATTATTTTCAATTATATCTGTCAATTAGAGCTATATATAAATATATGTCAATCCCTATGGAACAAAATTAGAAAAATAATATTATCTTACTTCGCGTAATCAACCGCGCGGCTCTCACGAATAAGATTTATCTTGATCTGACCGGGGTACTTGACCTCAGCCTGGATCTTTGCCGCCATTTCTCTTGCGACAACCTTCATCGAGTCATCGTTAACCTCCTCGGGCTTAACCATAACTCTTATTTCACGTCCTGCCTGAATTGCGAACGCCTTGTCGACACCGTCAAAGCTCTTTGCAATTTCCTCAAGCTTTTCAAGACGCTTGATGTAATTTTCCATATCCTCGCGTCTCGCTCCTGGTCTTGCCGCGCTGATAGCGTCAGCCGCCTGTACGAGAATCGCGATAATCGTCTTGGGTTCAACGTCGTTGTGGTGCGCCTCGATAGCGTGAACCACCTCACGGTTTTCCTTATACTTCTTCGCCGCGTTTACGCCGATCTCAACGTGTGAGCCCTCAACGTCGTGTGGGAATGCCTTACCGATATCGTGAAGAAGTCCCGCGCGCTTTGCGATATTCGCGTCAACGCCAAGCTCCTCTGCCATCATACCCGCAAGGAATGCCACCTCGATAGAGTGCTTAAGCACGTTCTGTCCGTAGCTCGTTCTGTATTTGAGTCTGCCGAGCAATCTTACAAGCTCGGGGTTGATACCGTGAATGCCAACCTCAAAGGTTGCTCTCTCACCCGCCTGCTTTATGGATGCGTCAACCTCACGCTGCGCCTTTTCAACCATTTCCTCAATTCTCGTCGGGTGAATTCTACCGTCGGAGATCAAGCGTTCAAGAGCAATTCTTGCCACCTCTCGTCTTACGGGATCGAAGCCCGAAAGCGTAATGGTCTCGGGAGTATCGTCGATAATAAGCTCGACACCCGTGAGTGTTTCGATCTTCTGGATATTTCTACCCTCTCGACCGATAATTCTACCCTTCATTTCCTCGCTGGGCAATGCCACGGAAGAAATGGTAGATTCGGAAACGTGGTCGGACGCGTATCTCTGGATAGCAAGCGACAAAATGTTCTTCGCCTTGTCGTCCGCCTCCTCCTTGAACTGAGTTTCAAGCGCGTCAAGTCTCTCCGCAAGCTCATGCTTCACCTCGGACTCAACTCTCTCGATAAGCTCGTCCTTCGCCTCTTCGACGGAGATACCCGAAATAAGCTCGAGCTTCTTTAACTGCTCCGCGAGGACTCCCTCGATCTGCTCCTTGATCACGTCGTTTTCTTTGAGCTTGCGGTCAAGCTGCTCGTTCTTCTTTTCAAGGGCATCAGTCTTCTTGTCAAGCGTTTCTTCTTTTTTAGCAATTCTGTCTTCAAGTCTGTTTACTTCCGCGCGTCTCTGTCTCATCTCACGCTCAAACTCATTTCTCTGAGACATAATGCCTTCCTTGGCTTCAAGAAGAGCGACCTTTTTCGCGGATTCGGCGTCAGTACGAGCTTCAGATAAGATCTTCTTCGCCTCTGCCTCCGCAGAACCGATCTTTGCCTCGCCTACCTTCTTACGCATAAGATAGCCGAAAAGCAATCCGAGAGCCGCAAATACAACTCCAACGCCAACACACAAAAGAACAACTACTGGTGTTTCCATTTTTCCCTTTACACCTCCTTTGTGATGTTTTTGAAATTTAATTGTAAAATGTAACATATAATATCAAACAAAAGGAATACAAATATCCCTATTGTACAATATCTATCTTTAATTATACTAAAAAATCGCGATTTTGTCAATAGCCTTTTGCCGCACTTTTAACCAAAGATTAACTTTTCGTCAAAAAATTCCCATTGATTTTGACACAAAAAATCACGCCGACCTCGGTCGGCGTGATGCTCGATTATTCAATATCAATAGAGCCCATTTTACATTTACCGATAATTGTAAGCACGGGGGCATCAGGATTTGTGCAATGATGATCATTATCAACAGAACCCATAACGTTTTCTATATTTGTAACCACGCACCATTCGTCAGGAACGTAAACCGTCATAGCGCCCATCTTACAGTCGAGCTTCAGAATTCCTCCGCCCTGATATTTATCGGCATTTTCAAATCTTACGTCCGTCGCGCCCATATTTATCATAACGTAACCACGCTTAAAGGTTGCACCGTCAAAGTAACGCGTGTTCGCCGTGCAGAAATCTCCGTCCGCGTCATCGAAGTCGTCCTCGTCAAAATCGTCGTTGTCCTCTGCCTCTACCTCGATTCTGTCATCATTGTCCACGTCAACTCTTATATGTCCGTTCTTGACCTTGAAATTTTTCTTCATTTTAAATCTCTTTCTTCTCTTGGGCAAAATAAGGCCAAAGCCGATGGAGAGAAGGAGCGAGCAGCCGAATACGAGCCAGTTGTTGATTATGTTTTCGTCCACACCGCAAGCGAAAGCGATGTTTTTCTCAAACAGCATAAACAAAAATCCGAGGGGCACGAATATGCCTTCGATCTCAAGCTTGAATATACATTTTAATATAATTGCTAACAAGCATATGCCTACGAGCAGCTTCCATACGGATATTTCGCCAAACACGCTCGTAAAGCTGCCAAGCACGCCAAGCGCCTGCAAAATGCAGAACACCGCAATGCCAATTATAAGAAGTCCCCAAGCGATCTTAGATGCGCTTACCCTATATCTTGAATTTCTCATTTTCCAAACCTCATTTCTTCAATTCTATCCTTTAATATCTTCGCGTATCCGCGCGAAAAATACGTTGACTTGTCGCTTCTCCGAAAGCGTATCTCGCCGCTCCCCGTGATCTCCTTATGCAGTGATTCAATTTCCATTATATTCACGATAGTGGATTTTGAAATTCTCAAGAAGCTCGCGCCGAGCATTTCCTCAAGCTCGAAAAGCTTTTTCTCACAAGAATACATTCTGTTTCTCGTATGGGCGAAAACTCTGCCGCCCGAGGTTTCAAAGAACAGAACCTCTTTTTTGGGAACGTAGTACTCCGTATCACCAATGTACAGCGGCATCTCCGAGCTTTTATGTCCCGAAAGCAATGACTGAATAGCCAAAACCTCGTCGTTGATCTCGGAGCACCTTATTATGACCTCGCAGGGCGCGCCCTCCGATATTTCAATTTTAACCTTCACGTCATCACCTCGCCTTGTGAGATTATTATAGCATTTTGCGGAAAATTTGTAAATAGTTTTTTGTTAAGTGGTGAAATTTTGGGGGTAAGAGGTGGGAAAACAAAAAGAAACGGCAAATTTTACCGTTTCTTTTTTCTTCGTCGATATGTCAACTGCGTTGACTCGATATACTCCCGCTACGCTCAAGCTCGATATATTGCCGCTTCGCGTCAATTCGATATGAGATAAATCCCTCGTTTGCGTAGCAAACATATCGAGTGCGTCAGCACATATCGAACGCCGCAAGGCGTATATCGAAAATCCCGTAAGGGATTTATCTCGACGTTTGTTCTCCAAAAGGAGAACAAACTTACTTACCCGCAACACTGATTCCCTCAACAAGCACCGCGGGAGAGCCGAACACGGTAAAGCCTACGGGAATTCCCCATTCGATCTTGTCCGCAACCATAGTAATGCTCTTGAGAAGCTCAAAGAAGTTGCCCGCGATAGTAAAGGTCTTTACCGCGCCCGCTTTCTTACCGTTCTCGATCTTAAAGCCCGCGCTCTCGATCGAGAAATCGCCCGTTACGGGGTCAGCGCCCGCGTGAAGTCCCTTGAGCTCGGTAATGTAAATACCGTTGCCAACCTTACAGAAAAGCTCGTCAAGGCTGTTTTCGCCCGCGGAGATCGAGAAGTTATAGGGAGCGATAGAAACCTGGGAAGCATAGCTGCCTCTCTGACCGTTAGCAGTAGTCGTCTTGCCCGCCTTCTTCGCGGTCTTAAGGTCGTAAAGAAGCGTGCACAAAACGCCGTTTTCAACTACGTTCTTCTTGTAAGCCGCAACGCCCTCGCCGTCAAATGCGGTCTGCACAGGACAGCCCTCGCGCATAGGATCATCGGTAATCGTTACACAATCCGAAGCGATCTTCTCGCCCTCCTTGCCCGCGAGCAAGGAAAGACCCATCTGCGCGTTCTTCGCGGAAAAGCACGAGGAATAAGCCGAGAGAATAGATCGCATCTGCTTGCCTGAAATTACAATGTCGTACTTGCCCGACTCAACAAAGCCCGCGCCGATTCTCTCAAGCGCGCCGTCAACCGCCTTTGCGGGAAGCGCATCTACCTCATCGCCGTCAGTACCAAGCGCGAATTCATAAGCGCTCTGCTTTTCGCCGTCAACGCTTATAACCGCCGCTGCCTGCGCGCCCGAAATGCCTACCTTATTGGTAAGCTCAAGACCGTAGGAATTATAAAGATATATCTCGGAAACAAAAGAGATAGCCGCGCTCTGTGTGCCGTCGATAACCGCCTCATTGTAGGCGTAAAGCTTTTCCTGGAGCTTCAGCGCGCATTCCTTGAGCGTTGCCGCATCCACAGCCGTGGGCTCGCCTGCGGTTGTTTTAGCGTAAGATTCGGAGCCTTCAAAAATGAATACCTCGTCTGTATTTTCAATTACCCTTGCATTTTCAGCCGCTCTTGTAACAAGACCCGCAAGCTCGTCGGCATCAAGCGCGTTAGTGGAAGCGTATCCCATCTTGCCGTCAACGATGCAACGGAAGCCAACGCCTCCCGTCATTCCCGAGCTTATGGAGCTTATCTCGTGCTTTAATGTCTCAACCTCGATATTCTCCTCCGTCGTGCAGTAAATTTCATATTTTTCAATGCCTGCATCATTTGCCACAGACACGATTATATCTCTGATCTTGAGAAAATCCATAATTATCTACCTCCTACTGTGATCTTGGAAACTCTGATAAGAGGCTGACCAACGTCTGTGGGAACGCTGCCGCTCGCAGAGCCGCACATACCCTGACCCGTTTCCATATTCTGACCTACCATATCAATGTCCTTTAAGATCTGTGAGCCTGTGCCGATCAAGGACGCGCCGCGAACGGGCTCGCAGATAACGCCGTTACGTACGATATAGCCCTCGCTTACGGAGAAATTAAAGTCGCCCGTCAAGGGGTTTACAGAGCCGCCGCCCATGGACTTCGCGTAAAGGCCGTATTCAATAGAAGCAATAATGTCCTCGTTCTTGTCCTCGCCGTTTGCGATATAAGTATTTGTCATACGGCTCGTAGGCTCGTAAAGGTAGCTTTCGCGACGCGAGTTACCCGTCATAGCCATACCCATTCTGCGAGAGCCGAGTCTGTCGATCATATAACCCTTGAGAACGCCGTTTTCGATAAGCACGTTTTTCTGTGTGGGATTGCCCTCGTCGTCAATGTTTACAGAGCCCCACGCGTTAGGAATAGTACCGTCGTCGATTGCCGTAACCTTGGGGTTAGCAACCATCTGACCGAGCTTGCCCGCCATCTGCGAACGGCCCGTAGCAACGCTCGTAGCTTCAAGAGAATGTCCGCAAGCCTCGTGGAAAATAACGCCGCCAAAGCCGTTTTCAATAGCAACGGTCATCTGTCCTGCGGGACAGTAATCAGCGCGGAGATTAACGAGCGCCTGATCAGCCGCTCTTCTTCCAATGTCCTCGGGAGCGAAGAGATCAAACACCTCAAGCCCCATACCGCGACCCGGAGCGTAGAAGCCGGACTGATTTTCAGCTCCGTTTGACGCGATAGCGGAAACCGCCATTCTCGTTCTTATGTGTCTGTCGGTGGTATAAAGGCCCTCGCTGTTCGCGATCAATATATTGTGATCAACGGACATAAGTCTGCCCGAAACCTGCTTTATCTTCTCGTCGGTCTCCTTTGCCGCAAAGCAAGCCGCGCGGAGCAGATCCGTACGAGTCTTCATAGCCGTGCTTGCGGGAACTACTTTAACGGGATGAATATCACCGAAAATTCTTTCCGCAAGGTTTATCTGAACCTGCGCCTTCGACTGACCCATAGCGTCAGCAACCGTCTGCGCGCAACGAATAAGACCCGCGCGGGAGAAATCCGTCGTGGTAGCGTATACCGTTCTTGTTCCGAGGAACGCGCGTATACCAACGCCCGAAACCGTGTTGTCCGTCACGTCCTCGATCTTTCCGTCAAGAAAGCCTACGGAATTATTTCTTGTTTTTTCCGCATATATCTCCGCAAAATCCGCTCCCGTGGACATAGCCACCGCGAGCACCTCTTCCGAAAGAAACTTGGAAATTATCATTTTCTGTCATCTCCTTTGTGTGTTTTTATAAAATTACAAACCTCATATAAGCTATGGCATTCCGCCACCGTAATTTTGCGCGTTTCGTCGTTCGGCGGCTGACTGTCAACTATCATAATACCGCGGATATTCGCCGCGTGCGCTCCGCGGATACCGTTATAGCTATCCTCAACCACGACCGTTTCAGTTAGCTTCGCTCCTATCTTTTCCGCCGCGAGAAGGAAAATGTCGGGAGCGGGCTTGCCGCGCTCTACCATATCGCCCGAGATCACCGCGTCAAAATACGGCGCAATTCCCGTGATGCGAAGATTTCTCTTTACAATATCCATATGTGTCGAGCTTGCAAGCGCGATCTTTATTCCCTGCTCCTTTAAATATTCAAGCAGCTCGCGGCAATAGTCCTTGAGCGGAACGTCGCGCTCGATATAGGACAGGAATTTCGCCTTTCGCGCGGCGAGAAATTCGTCGTAATCGACGCTCTTGCCGTAGGTTTGATAGAACCTTGCTTCAAGACTCTTGGCCGGGCTTCCCGACACGAGCTCGTAAAAGCTCTCGCCGTCGGGGAGTCCGTATTTCTCGCTTGTTTCTATCCACGCGCGGCGGAAAAGCTTTTCAGTATCGAGAAGCGTGCCGTCCATATCAAAAATTACGTAATTTATCATTATTTTAATCGGGATTGCGCTCACCGAGGGCGATATGATACTTCTGATAGAAGGACTCAAAGTAACCGCCGTCGAGCGCTTCTCTTATCTTTTTGGTAAGATTGTTGTAGAAATATAGGTTGTGAACCACGGCAAGTCTCATACCGAGCGCTTCCTTTGCCTTGATAAGATGGCGAATGTAGGAGCGGCTGTAATTTCTACACGCGGGACAGTCGCAGGATACGGAGATCGGACGGGGGTCCTTCGCGTACTTTTCGTTGCAAATATTCATCTTGCCTTCCCAAGTGAAAAGGTTGCCGTGGCGCGCGTTTCTCGACGGCATTACGCAGTCGAAGAAGTCAACTCCGAGATGCACCGCCTCGAGAATATTACAGGGCGTGCCGACACCCATGAGGTATCTCGGCTTGTCCTTTGGCATAAAGGGCTCGACCGCGTCGATGATTCTGTACATCTCCTCGGTCTCCTCGCCTACGGCAAGACCGCCGATAGCGTAACCCTCACAGTTTATCTCTGCAATTCTCTGCATATGCTCGATACGGAGATCCTCGTAAGTGCCGCCCTGATTGATGCCGAAAAGCATCTGATTTTTGTTTATCGTCTCGGGCAGCGAATTGAGTCTGTCCATCTCAATGCGGCATCTTTCAAGCCAGCGAGTCGTTCTGTCAATAGAATTTCTTACGTACTGATAAGGCGCGGGATTCTCGATGCACTCGTCAAACGCCATA
>CAZMKU010000057.1:0-10731 GCA_964567085.1 uncultured Clostridium sp. | reverse complement strand
AGGACGCCAAGGAGATCGACGTCATTATGGAGGGCGACGGCAAGCTGTGTCCTCTGGAGATCAAGAAGACCGCAACGCCCGATAAACGCATCATCCGCACCTTCGGTGTGATCGACCGCGCACCGCTGAAGGTCGGCACAGGCGCCGTCCTTTGTATGGCGGAGCAGTTCGGCGCGTTTGATAGGGATAATTTGATCGTGCCGGTTTGGATGATATAATGAATAATAAAAAAAGACCTCCGAAGAGGTCAATTTTGCACACGCTGTGCGATCGGCTAAGCCGACGATTTGAGAATTCTTTTATTTGAACTCGTAGTGTAATTTATAAGGGATATAAACTACACTCTTATTATAATACGAAAGTGAGCAATTGTCAATATGAAAAATGAAAAATATTACGTAGGTCTTGATATTGGTACCGATTCCGTTGGATACGCGGTAAGTGACGAGCAGTATAACCTTTGCAAATATAAAGGAGAACCTATGTGGGGAGTCACTCTTTTTGATGAGGCTCAGCTTGCAGTAGAACGTCGCAATTTTCGTGTTGCGCGCAGACGTCTTGACCGTCGTCAACAAAGAGTGGAATTGTTACAAGAACTTTTTGCAAAAGAAATCGGTAAAATTGATGTTGATTTTTATAGAAGAGTAAAGGAGAGTTATCTCTACCCTGAAACCGCCGAGCAAAAGGTCAGATTGTTTGGCACTTATTCGGAGCAGAAAGAATATACAAAAAAATATCCAACCATACACCATCTTATAAAAGAACTTATGGAAAGCCGCGAAAGTCACGATGCAAGGCTTGTCTATATTGCTTGTGCTTGGCTTGTTGCTCATAGAGGACATTTTCTTAGTGAAGTGGACAAGAACAACATTGATAAAATTACTGATTTCGGTGATGTATATCAAAAATTAGTCGATTATATCAAACGTGATGAATATGCGCTTCCTTGGAATGAGAGTATTGATCTTATCTATATTGAAAATGTACTTAGGGCTAAGCTTGGCGTTGTAAAGAAGTCGAAATTGCTTTCTGAAATTTTGTTTGGCGGAAAGGCTCCCAAGGACATCAATGAGACATACGAATACAATTACGAATTGGTTTTAAAGCTGATTTGCGGTGGAAAATGTGCTTTGAGTGATCTTTTTGGCAAAGAAGAGTATGAGGACGTTGAAGAAAAGTCTATTGCTTTGAATATGGACGACGAAAAGCTTTCTTCTATTATGCAGTCAATTGATGAAAGTGATGCGGATTTTATTTCAGTCATAAAATCTGTTTATGATTGGTCTGTGCTTGTTGATATTTTGAAGGGAAACCCAAGTATCTCGGAGGCTAAGATCGCTATCTATGAGCAGCACGCGAATGATCTTAAGGAACTTAAAACTTTTACAAAAAAGTACATTCCTGAAAAGTACAACGAGCTTTTTCGTTCGAAAACCAATCCAAAGAATTACGTCGCATATATCGGTAAGAATGTTGTTTTAGGCGAAAAAAACCATGTAAGAAAAACCGTCAGCAGGGAAGAACTTTGTAAATATATCTTATCGCTGTTCAAATCCGTAGAACCTGATGCGGATGATGCTTGTGGGCTTGAAAATATGCGTGCCCGTCTTATCGTTAATGACTTTTTGCCCAAGCAGGTTGATAGTGATAATCGCGTTATTCCGTACCAGCTTTACTGGTATGAGTTGAATAAAATTCTTGAAAAAGCAAGAGACTATATTCCGTTTCTTAACGAGTGTGATGAAGACGGCATTAGTGGAATGGATAAGGTTTTATCTATATTTGAATTTAGAGTCCCGTATTATGTTGGACCTCTTAAAGAAAATAGAGACAATGAAAAGGTTAATCACTGGATGGTAAGAAAGGCAGAGGGGAAAATTTATCCGTGGAATTTTGATAAAATGGTTGACCTTGATGAAAGTGAGGAAGCGTTCATCGCAAGAATGACAAATTTCTGTACATATTTGCCCGGAGAAGCTGTTCTTCCTAAAAACTCCTTGGTCTATTGTGCCTTTGAAGTGTTAAATGAGATCAATAACATTAAGATCAACGGAAACGAGATTGCGATTAATGTCAAGCAGGATATTTATAAAAACGTGTTTATGCAATACAGCAAGGTTACGCCCAAGCGTATTCGTGAATATCTTGTTTCAAATAACTATATGGATGATACGGATGTATTATCAGGTATAGACGTTACTGTGAAATCTTCTCTCAAGCCGTTTTTGCAGTTTAAGAACCTTGTGAACGCAGGATTGCTTACGTATTCAGATGTCGAGCAGATTGTTTGCAGGGCAACCTATTCCGAGGATAAGCGGCGATTTTGCGGGTGGTTACGTAGTAATTTTTCTTACCTTCCCGAAAAAGAGATTTCTTATATTTCCGGTTTGAATTTTAAGGATTTTGGACGACTTTCAAGAAAGCTTCTTTGCGGGATTGAGGGAGCTATCAATCCCCAAACAGGCGAATATATGACAATTATCCGCGCCATGTGGGAAACCAATTACAATTTAATGCAGTTGTTGTCCGAGCAATTTGATTTTAAAAAGAACATTGACGAAGCGGTTAGAGAATACTATGGCGTAAATTCCAAAAGCCTTCCCGAAAAATTGGATGAGTCGTATATTTCCAACGCAGTTAAGCGGCCAATTATTCGTACGCTGGATATTCTGAAGGATGTTGTCAAGGTTCAGGGACATGCCCCCGAAAGAATTTTTATTGAAATGGCGCGTGGTTCAAGTGAGGAGCAAAAAGGAAAGCGCTCCGTTACCCGTCTTAAACAGATTAGAGATCTGTATGAAAAAGTCGAGAACGAGGATATCCGTGAGCTTCAAGCTATACTTGATGAGTGGGGTGACTCCGCGCATAATAAACTTCAAAGTGATAAACTTTTCCTGTACTTTATTCAACTTGGAAAGTGTTTATATACGGGCAAAAGTATTGATTTAGAATCGGTTATTTCTGGTGACGGCACATATAATATCGAGCATATATATCCCCGTAGCTTTGTTAAGGACGACAGTATTATTAATAATAAAATACTCGTTGATTCCAAGGCAAACGGAGATAAGAGTGACAGTTATCCCGTTGATCCATTGATACAGGAGAAGATGCGTGGATATTGGATTCGCTTGAACAAAATCGGATTGATAAGTGACGAAAAATTTAAGCGATTGGTGAGAACGACCACCTTCACCGAGGAAGAGAAATTTGAATTTATTAACCGTCAGCTTGTGGAAACAAGACAATCAACTAAGGCGGTTGCAACGTTACTTAAGGAACTTTATCCCTACACAGAAATTGTTTACGTAAATGCAGGATTGGTTTCTGAATTCAGACGGAAATTTGATGTTTTGAAATCAAGGTCAGTTAACGATCTACACCATACCAAAGATGCATATTTAAATATTGTTGTTGGTAATGTATGGCATTCAAAATTCAGCAAACAGTTTTGGAAATCCGAAAATCATTATAGCATCAAGCCAGAGATCGTGTTTACCCGTCCGGTAATATGTAATGGTAAAACGGTTTGGAATGGTGCCACGGATAAGGACCGCGTTGTGAAAATTGCAAGGAAGAATACTGCGCATATAACAAAGTATTCCTTTAAGCGCAAGGGTGGATTTTTTGACCAAATGCCTCTTTCGGCTGCGGATGGATTGATTCCTCGCAAAAAACATATGTCTACGAAAATTTACGGAGGATATAATAAGACTACCGCATCTTTCTTTGCTTTGGTAAGATACAAGGTTGCGAAAAAGCAGGATATTATGGTCATGCCTGTAGAATTATTATGTGCTGATCAATTTCTCAATGACGTGAATTTCGCGGAAGAATATGCAAGAAAAACCATTGGAGATATTATTAACAAACCTGTGCTTGATGTGGAATTCATTTTGAACAAACGGATCTTAAAGGTCAATACCATGCTTTCATTGAATGGCTTGAGAGTGTGCATAACGGGCAAATCGGGTGGTGGAAAACAACTGGGCGTTTCCATTGCGGATTCTTTCAAAACTTCTCCCGAAAACGAAGCTTACATCAAAAAACTGGAATCATTTAAAAATAAGAAAAAGAAAAACTCCAATATCGTTTACAATGAATTTTACGACAGTATAAACAGAGATAAAAATCTTGAAATTTATGATTGTTATATCCAAAAGTTACATCAAGCACCGTATATCTACCGTCCAGCAAATCCCATAAATACCTTGATAACAGGAAAAGAAGCCTTTGCGGCGCTTCCCTGTGAATCTCAAGTTGATATACTGTTAGACATATTAGGACTGTTCGGCAGAATACAAAGCGCAGATCTTACTCCTATCGGTGGTGTTGCCAAGGCGGGGGTTTGCACATTATCTTCAATGATTTCCAACTGGAAAAAGAATTATACCGACGTTCGCATTATCGATCAATCGGCATCGGGATTGTTTGAAAGCGTATCTGACAATCTTCTTGATTTATTATGAGTTGGAGAACAGTTGTCATAACATCTCGTTGTAAGTTAGATTATAAGATGGGCTTTATGGTAGTTCGAACCGAGGAAACCAAAAAGATATTTCTTGACGAAATTGCCATATTGCTTATCGAAAATCCTGCGGTAGCTCTTACCGGGTGTTTACTTGAAGCCTTAACAGAAAAGAAAATCCGCGTTGTTTTTTGCGACACAAAACGAAATCCCCGTGCTGAACTCGTGCCGTATTATAATTCTTATGACTGCTCCCGAAAAATCAAGGCACAAATTGCCTGGACAAATGACCTTAAGGGAGCAGTCTGGGCAGATATCGTGGCGGAGAAAATCAGAAAGCAAGCAGACTTCCTCGCGGAACTATATAAAGATGAGGAAGTACAGTTATTGCGTTCGTATCTCAACCAAATAGAGCCTCACGATGTTACAAATAGAGAAGGTCATGCTGCAAAGGTTTATTTTAATGCGCTTTTCGGAATGGATTTTACAAGAAGTGAAGAAAACATCACCAATGCAGCATTAAACTATGGATATAGTATTATTTTGTCCGCGTTTAACCGAGAGATAGCAGCACAGGGTTATTTAACTCAACTGGGGATTTTTCACGATAATATGTTTAATTATTTCAATTTAAGTTGCGATTTGATGGAGCCTTTTCGTGTTCTAATAGATCGTAAGGTGAAGAAAATGAGTTTTACTGATTTTACAACCGAGGAAAAGCATTTATTGGTAAATGTTTTAAATGAAACGGTTACTATAAATCAAACGAAACAAACGGTTTTGAATGCAATCAAATATTATTGCCGAAGCATTTTTGATTCATTGAATGAGGGCGACCTTTCGCTTATACAATTTTATTCATTATGAGTTACAGATTTATGAGAGTATTAGTATTTTTTGATCTTCCCACCGAAACCCTTGAGAATAAACGCGAGTATAGAAAATTTCATAAATTACTGATAAAAAACGGATTTTTAATGATGCAGGAATCGGTTTATTGCCGTATGTTGCTTACCCCAAGTGCAGGGAAGGCAGTTTTGGACGTAATACGAAAAAATCGCCCTTCAAAAGGTATAGTTCAAGTGATGACAGTTACCGAAAAACAATTTTCGGGAATGGAATACATCACCGGTGAGAATCATAGTGAGGTCATAGAAAGTGACGAAAGGTTAATTGTACTATGAAATTAATATATAACGATATGGGGCACATTTTGCGCTTCGGCAACGGATATGTCAATGAACTTGTGGTTGAGAATAGAAAGCTATTTTTTGATATGGTCAGTAACATTACACTCCAAGCAGATGGCGCACACGGAAATTTTGTGTTGTCAATATCTGATAAACCTGTCGAATTCAGTAGATATGCAGACGTAACGATACAATTTGCGCCATTTCAGATAAATAGAAAAAGTCTGCTGACAAAATTGTGCGTTGCATTGGAGCAAAAGGCGCTACATGCAGAAAACTACGTGAAAACGGGAGAATTAATTGGTGAGATAGAAAGATATATACTTTATCTTTCGGATGAATTCCCATTTCAAATTGATTGTCAAAAACTTGCGATAGGGCCTGTAATAAAGGCGATTGCTCCGGAGATAGAAGAATCAGAGAAAAGTGCTATTGAAAAAATATTTGAATATATGGAGCTTGTACGTGAGTTGGATAGGGATCGTTTATTTATTATGATCAATATGAGAACGTATTTTTCCGATGATGAAATGGATCGCTTTGTGGAAAGTGCATGTCTTCATGATTTCAAGCTTCTTTTGCTTGAGAGTTCTTCTCTTTCTATATTAAAAAATACAAAAAGATATACTATAGACGACGATTTGTGCGAGTTTTGACTTGTATTTGTCGAGTTATTGTGCTATAATACTGATGAGCACATCCCTTTACGCTACTATCAGCAATTCGTAGTATTGTTTCTCAAATGTTGATTTGAGGTTTGAGAGTAGTGTAATTTTATAAGGGACTCTTTAGAATAAAAACACCTTAATGCCTTGAGTATAGGCGGCGGGCAAAATTTGTCCGCCGCCTATACTGTTTTATCTTTATTTTCAGGCATTCGAGAAAACAGCTTGTCCTTACCAATTTTTAACAAATTAAGTTGATTTTTTGTTAAAAACGCTTGTTGTTGCTCTTAATGAAATGCAGGGTGGCAAATTTTGAGCGTTTTGCCGAAGTGCGAAAAATCCTTTGGTTCAAGGTCTGAAAAGCCTTGCGCTGAAAGGCTTTTCAACCTTCTTTTACAAGGGTTCTCGGCGATTTTTTGATAAAGGTTGTTTTTGTGTGATAGCAGCATCTGCCGCCAAGTCCTCGTTGAGATCGGCGAGAGTGTCGCCCTTGACGCCAACGTATTTGATATCGAACGGTGTGCCCGAGGCGGCTACGGGGTACACGCTCGTCGTGTGGTCAACGAAATACGCCGCAAAGGGAGTTTTCGCGATTTCGTCGGGCTTGATGTTTGCGGTGAGCTGGTGAATGATTGCCGATACCATTTCGATATGCGCGAGCTCCTCGGTTCCAACGTCTGTTAAAATGCCTATAACCTCATCGTATGGCATAGAATATCTCTGCTGAAGGTATCGCATAGACGCGCCGAGCTCGCCGTCGGGGCCGCCCACCTGCGATATAATTATCTGGGCAATCTGGGGGTTGGGGTTTTTAATTTTTACGGGGTATTGAAGCTTCTTATCATAGGTCCACATATAAAATCCTCCTTACTCTTACAAATTCGCTTCGTACGTCCAGGGCCACGGGGATCTTATCCAATCCCATGAGGTGTGAGACGTGTTTCCGTATGCGGTAAGAGGGCCGCATTGAGTTTCGTATTCCGCAACTAACTTGTTTCTTTCATTAAGAAGGGTGTGGTAATGGCACAGAGCCTCTTGGCTGTCGGGATAGGCGTCAAGGTAGAGGATCGTTTCGTCAAGCGCGAAGCAAACGGTCATGATCTGCTTTTTGAGCGCTTCGCAGCCGTTGTCGCATTTTTTGCAGGTGTTGGTGCATTTATTCTGACAAATATTGCAGCTGCTGCCGATATTGTTGTTTACATTGTTGTTGATGTCCATATAAGCCTCCTTTATTTGCAGCCCTCGAAGGGAAGATAAAGCTCAGAGAAGAGCGTTCCCTTCATTAAGGCCTCGTGGTTTTTGTAAATGTTTCTGAAGGTCTGATACGGAGCGTAAACCATAGCGAGCGGATATTCGTAAAGTCCCCAGCCGTTGCCTCGACGATTACCCTCGGGATTGCAGGGTGTGGCTGTGGAGTTTCGCATATTGTTCATTCCGTAGACGCCGTGAGCACACGGACTTGCTACGGGGGTGTTCATTTCGTTCATACGACGCCGCAGGTCTCTGTACTGCTCGGCGCGATGATTAGAGTTGTGCATAAGCTCTCCTTTCTGTTTCTTTGCGATAAGATTTTGATAAGCATACTTATCATTATCCATTCTATGCTGAGGGAGAAAAATATGTCACAATTTGTCGTCTTTTACCGCTCAAGGCTCGGGCAGCTTATCTCTTTTCTCAAAATAAATATGGCGGTGAGGTTAATTAAGGTCATAATACCGATAGAAAAATCCGAGGTGTCCCATATCGTGTCCGAGGTGAAGACCGTGCCGCAGACCACTAAAAGTGTGAAGATAATTATGTAGATCGTTTTTGAAATTTTGCTTCTCGTAAGATATTTTAACGCGGAGAGCCCGTAGTGCGCCCAGCAAATAAGCGTGGCAAAGGCGAAAAGGAAAATGGAGATGCAGAGAAAATAGTCGGATACGCCGCCGAAAATAGAGGAAAAGGCGGTCATAATAAGCACCATTGGATTGCTGACGGAGGGGTCAATTCCTGCGAGAATAACAACAAGCGCGGTCAGCGTGCATAAAATGATCGTATCTGCAAACACCTCGAAAACGCCCATAAGAGCCTGCTTTTCGGGAATTTGAGTGTCTGAGAGCGCGTGAGCGGTAGGAGCGGTGCCCGCTCCCGCTTCATTCGAGACAAGGCCGCGCATACTTCCCGATCTGAATGCCCGAGAGGCGAGAAATCCCAGCGCGCCGCCACCCATACTTGCGGTATCAAAGGCATTTTTAAAGATAAGAGAAAAGGCGTTGCCGATTCCGTCGCGGCGAATGTAAATGGCTATGATGCAGAAGGCGACGTAAAGAACACTCATAATCGGCACGATTATATTCGTTATCTTCTCGACCTTGCCCGATTTATAGAGTATCGCCATAACGAACAAAGCCGCCGTTATGATGCCAATAAAAAGGGGATCAATATTGAAAGCGTGGGAAAACGACGAGGAGATCGCGTTTGACTGAAGCATACACCCCATTGTAAGCGAGTTTAAAACGCAGAAAATCACGAAAACACGGGCGAGAAGCTGACCGATTTTTTTGAGCTTCAGTGAGGAAAATGCCGCTAAAATATAATACGCCGCTCCGCCCTCGTAGCCGTCCTCGGTCTTTTTTCTGTATTTCATAGAAATCAGAATTTCGGCATATTTTAAGGACATAGCGAGCAGAGCGGATACCCACATCCAGAAAACAGAGCCGTAGCCGCCTATGATAATTGCCGACGCCACGCCGACGATATTTCCCACGCCGAGCGTTCCCGCAAGAGCCAGACAGAGAGCGGAGAAGGGGGATGTGGATACGCGCTTCTCTCTTTTAATGAGCAATTTTGCGGACTTTATTGGGTGAAAAACGTAAAAGCCGCGGAGCTTGACCGTGATAATTCCTCCCGCGAGCATAAGCAATATGGGCGTTACGGCGCACAAAAAGTATTTGTTGAATAAGTGTAGGAGCATAAATTCCTCCGCATATATTTTAATAATATATTGAAACTTATGTCGCGCAAAAACCTTTTATAACATATAAGCTTTAAATTGAAATTTCATTTGTAAATAGATTGTGAATTATGCCTGAAACCTCTTGATTTTTCCTATATTTGGTGTAGAATATAGAAGAAGTTAGCAATCGAACGTGCAGAGTGCTAAAAATAGAATTTATATATAAGACTTCATTTTAAAGGAGGAAAATTTAAAATGACAATCAAACCCCTACACAACAGAGTAGTAATTAAATTCGTAGAAGCCGAGGAAAAGACCAAGGGCGGTATTATCCTTACCGCAAGCGCGCAGGAAAAGCCCCAGATCGCGGAGGTTATCGCGGTAGGTCCCGGTAAGACAGAGGACGGTAAGCTCGTTCCCGTAACCGTTAAGGTTGGCGAGCGCGTGATCGCGAGCAAGTATGCGGGCACTACGGTTAAGTTTGACGGAATTGAATACGTGATTCTTTCCGAGGAAGACATTTTCGCGGTTGTAGAATAATCCGATATTGGAGGTAAAATAGAATGGCAAAGCAGATTATTTACGGAATTGAAGCAAGAAACGCGCTTATGAGAGGCGTTGATAAGCTTGCTGATACCGTTAAGATCACACTCGGCCCCAAGGGCAGAAACGTAGTTCTCGACAAGAAGTACGGCTCTCCTCTTATTACAAACGACGGTGTAACTATTGCAAAGGACATCGAGCTTGAGGATGCGGCAGAGAACATGGGCGCGCAGCTTGTGAAGGAGGTTGCTACAAAGACTAACGACGCGGCAGGCGACGGTACGACGACCGCAACTCTCTTAGCGCAGGCATTCGTAAGAGAGGGTATGAAGAACGTAACCGCAGGCGCGAATCCTATGGTGCTTCGCAAGGGTATGAAGAAGGCGGTTGACGTAGCGGTTGAGGCTCTCGCGGCTAACTGCAAGAAGGTAAATGGCAGAGAAGATATCGCTCGCGTTGGTACTATCTCCGCAGGCGACGAGGTTATCGGCGAGCTTATAGCTGACGCTATGGAAAAGGTAACTGCCGACGGCGTTATCACTATTGAGGAATCCAAGAGCGCCGAGACATACTCCGAGGTCGTTGAGGGTATGCAGTTCGATCGCGGTTACCTCTCTCCCTACATGGTAACGGATACAGACAAGATGGAAGCGGTTATCGACGACGCTCTCGTTCTTATCACAGACAAGAAGATTTCTACGATGAACGATATTCTTCCTCTTCTTGAGCAGCTCGTTCAGTCGGGCAGAAAGCTCGTAATTATCGCAGAGGACGTTGAGGGCGAGGCGCTTACGTCTCTCGTGCTCAACAAGCTTCGCGGCGTGTTCACCTGCGTTGCGGTTAAGGCTCCCGGCTTTGGCGACAGACGTAAGGAAATGCTCCGTGATATCGCAATCCTCACGGGCGGCGAGGTGGTTTCCTCCGAGC
>CAZMKU010000056.1:0-11239 GCA_964567085.1 uncultured Clostridium sp. | reverse complement strand
TTTTGGTCTGACGTTCTCGCACAGAGAGCAGACGAGATAAGAGAATATTTCCACGAGGATACCTTCAGATTGGAGAAAAGATAATGATTGAACCGTATTATAAGACTTGCAGAGAGTTTGATACCGCAAATGGGCTGATTGAAAGATGCTCTATTGAATTAAGTGCGATGGCAGTTGTAGTGTGTAATGGCAAGATTTTATCAACAAATGAAATGATTTATGGAAAAGAAACCTTATCATTGCCCAAAGGGCATAAAGAAGAAAACGAATCTTTAATTGAAACGGCAATAAGAGAATGCTTTGAGGAAACCGATATAGTCATTTCTAAAGACAATTTAATTCAAGAATTAACGTCATATTCTTATGAGTTTTTAACACCATCAAAGAAATTAGTCAGAAAAACGATCGTTCCGTTTCTTTTTGAGGTAAATGATGAGGGTGATCCAATTGCTAAAGAAGAAAGAATGATATCAGTTCAATGGATGAGTGTAGAGGAATTTTTGGAAAAATGCACACACGAAAATGTGAAATCGGTTGTTAAGGAGATTTAGAAGAAAAAATGCTACTTGAGCTTAAAAACATTGATAAATCCTTTGGGGAAAAGCAGGTGCTGAAGGGTGTAAGCTTTACCGCGGAGGGCGGCAAGGCATTCGGTTTGCTTGGCAGAAACGGCGCGGGTAAGACCACGTCAATCCGCATACTTATGAACGTATTTCCCGCGAACAGCGGCGAGGTGCTCGTGGACGGCAAGCCCATCGATTACGACAAGATAGGTCTTGGCTATCTCCCCGAGGAGCGCGGACTTTATCCCAAAAAGAAAATTATCGACCAGCTCGTGTATTTTGCCGAGCTTAAGGGAATGAGCAAAAAAGACGCTCTCTCTGCGGTCGATTATTGGCTTGACAGACTCGGTATGACCGAGTACAGAAACAAGCGTCTTGACACCTTGTCAAAGGGCAATCAGCAGAAAATTCAGCTTATAACCGCGCTGGCGCACAACCCCGATATCGTAATTCTCGACGAGCCGTTTTCGGGACTTGACCCTGTGAACGCGATGCTACTCAAGGACGTCGTTAAGGAGCAGATAAAGAAGGGAAAGATCGTGCTGTTTTCCAGCCACCAGATGAGTTATATCGAGGAATTCTGCGACAGTATAGCCATTATCAACGCGGGCAAGGTTGCAATTTCGGGCGATCTTTACGACATTAAGAGAAATTACGTTCGCGATAAGCTGGTTGTGAGCACAACGAACGTTGAAGCTATCAAAACCGATCTTGGCGAGAGCTGTGTTGTGAGAGATGACGGCAGTCTACTCGTTCAGCTTGCAGGTCCCGACGAGAAGCAGGCTATGATGAAGCGCCTCATAGAAGCCTACGACATTGACGAGATCAAGGTCTTTGAGCCCTCGCTCAACGACATTTTCGTTGAATACGCGGGCGAGCAGATATGATGGAGGTAGCAAGTAATGAAGCAGTTTGGAAAAATTTTAAAGTTTGAGCTTTTGGGCTATCTCAAAAACAAGGTATTTATAGGCATTACGGTCTTTTTGGTAGCGGCTATTGCAATCGTTGCCTTTATTCCCAATATCGCCGCCGCCATTCAGAGTGACGACGCGGCGAGCGCGGAGAGTGCGGATAAGCCTGTAATGCTTATCTATTCGGACGACGCGGCTCTTGCCGCCGTAGTAAAAGAATATTTTACGGGCGGATTTGCCGATTACGAGGTCAAGGTTGCCGACGGCGACGTCGAGAGCGTAAAGGCGCAGATAGTAAACGGCGACATCGAGTGCGCTTTTGTGATGCATTCCGCGTCAAAATACACCTATTACGTTGACAATCTTTCTATGTATGACGTCAATACCGCTACCGCGGACGCTCTGCTTCAGGAGGTTTACCGTTTCAGCGCGATGGTGCAAAACGGACTTTCTCCCGAGGCGGCGGGCGAGATAATGGGGGTTGCGGTTGAGAGCAACACGGAAACGCTCGGCAAGGATCAGATGCAGAATTTCTTTTACACTTACATTATGATATTCGCGCTTTATATGGTCATTCTTCTTTACGGACAGATGGTTGCGACCAACGTAGCGAACGAGAAGAGCTCGCGCGCGATGGAGGTGCTTATAACCAGCGCCAAGCCTACGAGTATGATGTTCGGTAAGGTGCTTGCGTCCTGTATTGCGGGATTCTCACAGCTCCTTGTGGTATTCGGAACGGCGATCCTGCTTTACAACGTAAACAAGGAGAACCTTTCCAATCCCATTATAGCGTCGATTTTTGATATTCCGATAGAATTGTTTATTTATCTTATCGTATTCTTTATTCTGGGCTTCTTGATCTACGCCTTTCTTTACGGCGCGATTGCCTCGACGGTTACGAAGCTTGAGGACATAAACACCTCGATAATGCCCATAACCTATCTCTTTATTATCGCGTTTGTCGTGGTTATGTTTTCAATGGGCAGCGGAGAGGTCGACAATATGGCGATGCTTATCTGCTCTTATATTCCGTTCACCTCGCCTATGGCTATGTTTACCAGAATTTGTATGAGCACCGTGCCGTGGTATGAGATCGCCATCTCGATTGCGATACTTATAGGGTCCACGTTCGGTATCGGTATTCTCGCGGCAAAAATATACCGCATGGGAGTGCTTCTTTACGGCAACTCTCCCAAGCCTTCTCAAATATTGAAAATGGTGTTTAAGAGGCAGTAAAATTATACCCCCGTTTCATTCAAACGGGGGTGTTTTGCCGCAAATTTTACGCGCAGGCTATTGAATTTGTCGACAAAATATGATATACTTATGACATAAGTTATAAATAAGGAAAGGTATGGTTAATTTATGTCAAAAGAGGCTGTACTTAAAGCGAAAGAAGCTGAGGAGAAGGCGAGTAAAATAATTCTCGAGGCGCAGCAGAAGGCGGATGCTTTGATAAAGGACGCCACGGAGCGAGCGGAGAAGGATTATTTGGAGTACAAGAATTCTCTTGATGCCGAATATAAGCGACGCGTCGGGCAGGTTTCGGAGGACGCGGAGTTTTTGGTATCAGAAAGACGAAACGAAGCCGAGCATGACGCCGAGATAATGTGCGCCGAGGCGGTTGCAAACATTCCCCCCACAGTTCGAGAGGTTGTAAGGAGAATAATGAACGAATGTCAATAAGCAAAATGAAAAAGCTTGTGGTTGCCGCGCCTTGTGATTGCGCTGATATCGTTGTAAAGAAGCTTATTTCGCTTCGTTGCGTTGATATCAGGGATTTTTCGTGTGAGGAAGGCGCTGACTTGCTTCAAAAGAAAAATTATGATGAGCAGATAGCGGCTTTAAATGGTAAAATTCAAAAAATCGAAGGTGTGTTGTCGGCACTGTCTAAAATAGCAAAAAAGAAACGCGGTCTCGGAGAAACGAGAGCTCGTGTAGACAGAGAAGGATTCGTCGCATCGGGCGAGCGCGATGCGGTTATGGCGACCGTGGAGACGGTTTATGCAAAATTGATGAACGATGAGGCATCAGATATACGGGAATTCGCTTGCGAGCTTGTCAGGATCGAGACACTTTACGATATAGAAAAGACGAATCTTTCGGCGCTTGAGATAATGCAAAAATCCTCAAGCAGCGACAGCTGTATCTTTATCGTTGGCTGGATGCCCAAAAAGGCGCAGGAAAGAGTCGAGAGCGCGCTTTCCGAGTACGTGTGCGCATATGAGACAGAAGAGCCCACAGAGGCTGATGAGCCCCCTGTGCGCCTCTCAAACAATTTTATGACAAGAAGCTTTGAGTGGCTCGTCTCGGAGGTTGGATATCCCAAGTATCGCTCATTTGATCCCACGCTTATTTTGAGCGTTTTCTATTTTCTCGTTTTCGGCTTGATGCTTCACGACGTGGGATACGGTCTTATACTCACCATTTTAGGCTTTGCGGGTGCGCTTGTTACAGGAATGCGAGGAAGGACGAGAGCGATATTCAATACGCTTGGCTTCTGCGGAATTTCAAGTGTGATATTCGGCGTTCTGCTTGGCGGTTGGTTTGGAAATATGCCTTACTTCATAATGCAGAATTTGCTTGGTGTGCAGAACGCTGCCGAGGCGGCGCCCTTCTTTAACGGAGTATGGTTCAAGCCTATATCGCAGCCTATTACTTACCTTATAGTGTCTCTCGCGTTCGGCGCCGTTCAGATCCTCGTCGGAATGATTATCAAGTTTATCACACTTTGCCGAGAGGGCAGGGCGCTTGACGCGATATTCGACGTGCTTAGCTGGTGGGTGGTTTTCGCGGGAATAGCGATCACCCTTACAGTAAATATGATCGCGGGACTTGTCACGGTCGGCGTAGGCGCGCTCGTAATAGTGGCAACCCACGGCAGAGATAAAAAGAAGGCTTCCGCAAGACTCGGCAAGGGACTTCTCGGGCTTTGCAAAATTTTCGCTTTTGCTCTCGACCTGCTTTCTTACCTGAAGGTGTTTGCGGTTGGCGTGAGCGTTGGCATTATTACACATTTTGTAAATATGCTGGGCACCCTGATAGGGCCGACCCCATTGGGTTATACGGTATTTGCGCTGGTCAGTCTTGTCGGTCACGCGATATGTCTGGGTGCAGGCACTCTTGCGGCGTTTGTGTTCGCAAAAAGATTTCAGCAGGTTGAATTCTTGAAGTATTTTTACTCAGGCGGCGGAGAAAAATTCTCACCCGTACAGCCCTCGGACAGATTTACGCTTGAATTCAAGAAAAAATAAAAACGGAGGCAGTTATGACGGGATTTGATAAATTGACGGCAAAAATTACAGACGATGCCAACGCGACTGCTAACGAAATAATTTCCGATGCAAACGATAGGATCGCGAAGCTTCAGGCGGAATATGAAATGAAAAAGGAAGATGCTCACAAGGAGATCTTCGAATCCGCTATGAGTCAGGCGGAAGCAATAAAAAATTCCGCGCGAACGAGGGCGGAGAACGATTATAATGCTATTATTCATAAGCATAAAAGCAATATGATCTCACGCGTCGTTGATGCGGCGGCAAATGAAATAGTTTCTCTTAAGGACGAAAAATACATAAGCTTTATGGCGGGGCTTCTGGCAAACGTAATGTTCAGTCAGTTGGCTTATGAAAAAAAGCATTTTGAGCTTCACGGCGAGGATATTTCTCCTGAGCAGTACGTGCTTGTTTTAAGAAAAAGGGACAGGGATGCTCACGGTGAGAAGATAATCGCGTGCTTGCGACGCGCGACTGTGGGAAAAATTCCCGCGAGTGTGCTTGATAAGGTTGTTTTGTCGAGCAAGACCGTGTCGGTCAAGGGAGGCTTCATTCTGGAGGCGGGGGATATGAAGATCGACGCGTCCATCGAGGCTATTATGGAGAACATCAAAAGAGAAGCAGGGGAAGAGATCTCCAAAATGCTTTTTGAGGGTAAAATTCAATAAAGAGCGCGCCTGTGACGGATCTCGTCACAGGCGCTTTTCGTTTATTTGAGCGTGATCGTTAGATTTGCTTTTGTTTTCGTCATGGAGTTTACGGTAAAGCTGAAGCCGAGGGAGGTTCCGTCGTGATATTTATAGCTTCCGTATTTGTCAGAGAAGCTTGCGCTATCGGGAGTGAAGAGAATATCAATAGTCGCGTATTCCTCGTACAGCTCGCAGTAGAGAGTATCTGCGAAAAGCTTATCCTCGTCTGAATTGTCGTATAAGAAGCCCGTCGAGTAGCTCTCGCCGTTGTTGAAATCTATTTTTCCGAATTCATTGATAAATACGTGGGCATCGATATGCAGAACTCTTATGCCGTAGACCTCGTCGTCGTAGTAATTCGGGTATATCGGCATATCGTTTTCATTCAGAAGCGTCGGCGTGTAGAATTCGATGAGAATATATTCGTCGTAAATGGACGTAACGTCGTGATTTGCGATAAGCAGAACGTCGCCTGTTTCGGTAAAGGAATTAAGGTCTATGTTAATAGTGCCCTCGCCGCTGACGATTATGGGGTCTATCCAGCCGAGCAGCAGCTTGTTGATTGATGAGTGGTCGCCAATATTTGCGTCCATCATATCCGCCCAGTAGAAGCCGCCCTCCGCTCCGATCTCGGGATCGTAGTCGTAGTAGTCGTCAAGCCCCATAAGGTGACCCGTTTCGTGTACGTAGGTGTGCGCGTCGATTATGATATCATCGTTGGGATAATCAACGTCGGTCTCAAACATAAAGTCCGTGCCCGCAAAGGCGTAATAGGAGGCGTATACGCCGTCAACCTCAACCTCGGAGGGCGTCTGGTAAACGTAAGCCCAGAAGTCCGAGGACTCGTCGTCATAGTTAACGTTGTAATTGTAAATAAGCCAGATAGCGTCGATTATCTCGTCATTATTGGAGTCGAATTCGGAAAAATCAATTATATCGTCGTAATAAGCAAGCGCCTCGTCGAGAATGAGAGTAGATCCGTAGTAGCCGCTCTCTTCGTCGTAATAAGTGTCGTAGAAGCTTGCGCTGTAATCGGGAGTGAACCACTCGTCAAGCACTACGAAATCGAGCTCAAGCTTGCCGTAGGAAGAAATGTAATAGTATTCCGCAACACTGTACCAGCCCGTCTGTGCCTGAGATCCGTTGAAGGCGATATCTATATAGCTCAAAAGATCGTTTGTTGCTTTGAGGGGGTCGAGGTTGACGGGAATGACCAGAACCTTTGGCGTGCCCGTGGACGGCAGACACCAATCAGTCATGGGCCCGTTGGTGGAAAGGGAATCGGTAAAATGCGTTCTCTTTGCCGTTGGCGTTGATTCCGTTTCGGTCGTAGTCTCCTCGGTCGTGGTCTCCTCTGCGCTTGTTTCTTCGTCACTCGTCTCCTCGGTCGTAGCCTCATCTGCGCTTGTTTCTTCGTCACTCGTCTCCTCGGTCGCAGGCTCTTCCGCCGTGGAATCCTCGGTTGTCGAGCCGTCGTTGCCATGATCATCACCGAAAGCATCGTTGTCGGGATAGAATTGTGTTGTTATCAGACTAACGGTGACGTCGTCTCCAAGGGACAGATTCTGGTATTTGTTGCTCGCATCCTCGCGCATATGAAGCGCGATTGCGAGAATTACCTCTCCCGCGGGATATTCGCCGTCGGTCTCTGCTGCGGGGAGAAGAACTCCGCTTGTAGATTTGCGATCGAATATTACGTTGCAGAGCAGACCTTCATTCGTCAGACCCTCAAGCGTTTCGATAGCTTCTGATACGGGATTGATATAGTAAACGTCAATCACCTCGGCAAGCTCGGGAATAGCTCCGCTCGCTTGTATGCTCAAATTCCACAGAATGGCGAAATCGCTATTGTTTTTTATTTTAATGTATTTAATATTGGTGTAGCCCGGTTCCCAAATGACGTCATCGGTGTAAAGGGGCTTTTTATTTGCATTTTTCCACATGCTTGAGCTTGCTTTGAGAAGCGTATTTGACCAATAAAGCCCGACGTCGAGATCGTCATCCTGCGTAGTGGCTTCTTCTGTCGCAGACTCCTCCTCGGTAGTCTCCTCCGTGGTAATTTCACCTTCAGGCCGTTCTGAAAGAGTAGAAATTTCCTCTTTGCTTATACTGTCTTCGGGGTTGGAGGAACGATTGCAGGCGGGTAAAGAGAAAACTATGCATAAAAGATATATTATTGCAATGATTTTATTTTTCATATGTAGTACCTCCTGTGTTAATACAGCATAATTATATCACTTTTTTAAAATAAAGTCAATATGGCATAATTTTTATATTTATTGCGGAAAATAATATCGGGATAGTATCCTGAATTCTGAAAGGATTTTTGAGAAATGGACAAGAAAGCACCCGAGAGAAAAAAGAAATTTTATGAGATGCCGCAAACGAAGGGAAGGAACGTCGAGGATCCCGAGTTTCCGATAGTAAACGATCCGCCCGTTCCAAACCGCGCTCATACTGAAATGCGAAAGGATTTTCCGCCCGAGTTTCCCGAAAAATAAGCGAAAAATCAAGTCGGTATGCGCAGTGTCCTCAAGGACATTGCGCATACCGACTTAATTTTTGTTTTGCTGAATTATTTTTTTCTTCGTTTCTTTTTACGTGTCAGGGCAAACGCTCCGCCGCTTATCGCTATGGTTGTGATAACGGGCAAGCCAATGCTCGAGCCGCATCCGCCGAGAGGCTCATCAATATCGGCATCGGTCTCGATAGGAGTTGTTTCCTCGGGCTCCGTGGTGGTTTCCTCCTCCGAGAGCGTTTCCTCGTTCACCGTTGAGGACTCCTCCTCGACTCCCGTGGAGGGGTCTTCTCCCGTCTCGGTAGTCGGTTCGTCCGTAATAGGCTCTGTGGTTGTCTCATCCGTTGGAGCGTCGGTGGTAGGCTCTTCCGTTGTAGCGGCTTCCGTGGGCTGCTCCGTGGTCTCGTCGGTTGTAACGTCGGTGTCGGGCGTAGGAGTTACCGTTCCGCTGGCAGGAACTGCAAGAATGATCGCGTTACCAACGCTTCTGCCGTTCGTGCCTTCACCTATGAAAGCGTTAGTGTAAGTGCCGTCGTCATTTCTGATTATCATAGTCGAGGAGCCGCCGCCGTCGAGAACGAAGCCGTTCACGCAGCCGAGAGCCTTGAGCTGCTCCGCGATCTCATAGTAGGACGCGCCGTAAGAATTGCCTGAATAGTCTATTACGAGGAATACGGGAGTTCCGTCCTCCTTAAAGCCGATAGCGGTTCTGTGCTTCTGGCAGTAGGAGTAGGACATATCGGCAACTTGTGTAGTCGCAGTAGAGCTTGCGGATAAGCCCTTAACGAACTCCGAATCGCCGTTAACGAGAACTGCCTGCTTGAAGCCGACTGCGTTCTGAACGTCCTTCCAATCGGGTTGAGTGATAGCCGTATTAAGCTTTACGTAAGTTCCAACCGCGAGAGTTGTAGAAAGACTGGAGGAAACTGCTATATATACCTGGCCTGAGGAGGGCTTTTCGTTTGCAGTACCCGCTCTTGTGCTTGCAACCGTGCCGCTGAAGAAGTAGGTGTAGTCTCCCTCGGAGTCAACCTGACCGCTACCGCCTCTGAAGGCGTATCTGTACGTGTCGCAGTTAACGACGTAAACCGTATATCCCGTAAGGTCTGTAGCATCGGAGTCGGGAGTTACGAAGGTGGGTCTTGACGCGGTGGGTATGCTTTCATAGATCTGACTGTGCGTACCAAGCGTCGTTGCTTTGTCCGAGTCCATAACCGTGAGGTTGTAGGCTGTTCCGTAGGTGCTGTGTGTTTTGTATGCGTAAGAAGTTGTTCCCGTAGTAAAGCCGTTAATGTGGAATATAACGCTATCGTCGGACTTGATGCCGATTACGCCCGCGCCCGCGGTTCCTTGAAGGTAATGGCCCTTAAGCACGTTACCCATCTGGATCATTACGTTTTCGGGCTCGCCCATACCTGAGGTGCTGCTTGTTTCTATATCAAAGAAGTCGCCGTTTATAGCCGCAACGGGAATCCAATCGGGATTATCTTCGGCAAACTGCTGCATAATAGCCTTTACGGTCTTGGTCTTGAAATCCGTGTTTGAATCGTTACCTATTGAGTAAACGAACATTCTTGTGTTCTCGCCGCCTATCGCACCGTAGGTTGTAAATGTGCGGGTGAAATCCGCGGTGCCCTTAGGAATTGATGTAACCGAAGACGTAAAATATTGAACGTCATTCTGAAGCAACTTGTTTGACGTTATGCTTACGTTGGTGATGGCAGGTGTATTCGTTGTGTCATAAGGATTTGTTACCGCTGCGGAAGCGGGAACAACAAGCATATTTAAGATCAATATACCAAGGATGCAGAGAGCAAGAATTTTCTTCTTCATAAGCTTATGGCCTCCTGAATTCGTATTTTGCAAATGGCAGTATTACCGACCGTTTGCATTATTTTCCATAAACATTATAACATACGGGGCTTTCTTTGTCAATGGATTTTTGGCTCATTACCCTCAAAATAGCTTATAAAATCGGGCGGTGAATTATGTTAGCCCTGCTGTTCAAGGCAAAAAATTCCCTCCGATTTTGCGCGGAGGGAATATCGTGTTATTAAAGCTTTGAGTACCCGTGGCAATTCATAAGCGCGTCTATTCTCTCGCCTTTGCGGCAGAGGGGACATTCGTGAGAGGGACGGGCGAAATAATCGGGGAGGTCGTTCGGGTCGAAAACCGAATTTACGGGATAGCCTGCGCACTCGTTTGTGGTCGAGAATATTGCGGATACCCCAACCACCTCGCCGCCGTAATAGTTGATGGCGTCGATAGCGAGCTTCGCGGTGTATCCCGAGGAAATCGAGACCGCAAGCACAAGCACGTGCTTGCCGCGGATCATAGGAGTGATATTATCTCTGAACATGATCTGAGCGGTGCCCGTGATCTCGGGGGTCACGATATAGATGGTCTGATGCTCGTTCAGATTCATAAAATTATTTTTCGTAAGCTCGTTAGCGAGGCAGGTGCCTATAACCTCCGTGCCGTCAAGACAAAGAATGGTGTCTATTATCTGTGTCGTGTAGTTGTACGCGCGGCAAAGCTCGCTTGCAACCGCGCTTGCCTCGGAGAGTCTTGTCTTTTGCGCGGCAACGTCGATGTAATAATTGCTGTGTGAGTGATTGGTAGCAAAGTGTCCCTTAGCTACTCGCAGATAAAGGTTATTATACTTGGTTTTGAATTTGGTTACGTCGGTTGTCGGCATAATATCGCTCCTTAATTTTACTTTTATACAAGTATTATACAACAAAATTAAGTTTTTTACAAGGGTATTTTATATATTTTTGCAATAATTTATTGTGGCAAAATACAGTATTGCGAAAAATAAGCCATCAATATTTGGTGAAAATTTTTTCTTTAAAGTACTGTACAAATCAAAAAAATAGTGTTAAAATATATGTGTCAAAAAATTTCGAATTTTGTGCCGCTGCAGGCGGCGGAATGGAGAATGCTATGAAAAAGGTTTATACAGGTAAAACCAAGGACGTTTACTCGCTTGAAAACGGCAACGTGCTTCTTAAATTCAAGGACGATTGCACGGGCAAGGACGGAGTGTTTGACCCGGGTGAAAATGCGGTTGGTCTTACGATCGACGGTATCGGCCGAGCAAATCTTGAAACCTCGGTGCATTATTTTGAGCTTCTTCGCGCCGCAGGCATTAAAACTCATTACGTTTCCGCCAATATCGAGGACGCTACTATGGAGGTCCTTCCCGCGGAATGCTTCGGCAAGGAGCTTGGCGGCGGCGGTCTTGAGGTTATTTGCCGTCTCGTTGCTACGGGCAGCTTTA
>CAZMKU010000055.1:0-11425 GCA_964567085.1 uncultured Clostridium sp. | reverse complement strand
TCTTTATGGCTATCTGCGCTCTCAACTCTTGGTATAGTTATGCTGAGGGCGAAAACTACGAGTGGACCGATATGTACGACGGCTTTGCAAAGACCGCCGAGGAGGAGGGCTTCCACGAGCTCGCGGCAAAGTTCAGACTCGTTGCGGCTATTGAAAGACATCACGAGGAAAGATACCGCGCGCTTCTCAAGAACATTGAAATGAGTGAGGTGTTCAAGAAGAGCGAGGTTAAGGTTTGGGAATGTCGTAACTGCGGTCATATCGTTGTTGGCACGGCTGCTCCCGAGGTTTGTCCTACTTGCGATCACCCCCAGAGCTATTTTGAGGTTCACGCAGAGAACTATTGATTTTTCGGATTTAAAACCGAGGGCTTGCCCTCGGTTTTTCCGTTTTTGCCTGATTTTATAAAAAGAAGCCCCCGATTTTCCAAAAAAATATTGACCTTTTTTTATAAAAGTAGTATAATAATATGAATAGACATTTTTTGAGAGGAGCGGAATATGGCAAGATTGACCTTACCCGATTATATCTTCAATAAATTTACGGATATTACTCCTGAATTTTTGCGGGATCTTGGAATTTCTGCGCTTCTTGTTGACATTGATAATACGCTCGCGCCTTATGAGGAAGCGACGCCGAATGAAACGGTTATAAAGTGGATAGAGGAGCTTCGTGATAACGGAATTTCCATAGCGCTTATTTCAAACAATAATGCGGAGCGAGTTGAGCTTTTCAATCGTGAGCTTTCGCTCGTTGCATTCAGTAAAAGCGGCAAGCCTTTCCCGAAAAATCTCAGGGCGGCTATGGAAAAGCTCGGCTCTGACAAGCGTAACACCGCGATGCTCGGCGATCAGCTTCTGACTGATGCCGCGGCGGGCAAGAATATCGGGCTTACAACTATTATCGTGCCGCCGATAAATGACAGAAAGAGCGCGTTTTTCAGATTCAAGCGCGCGCTTGAGGTGCCCACGATAAGAAAATACGTTAAAATTCACGGCGATGACGAAGGACTTTGTGCCTTCTGGGTAGACGGCGGATACAAAAAGAAAAACAGAAAGTAAAAATATATGTCAAAATATGCAAGCTTTGGCCCGGGCGGTAACGGTGATATGTTTTACGCCGAGGGCAATAAATCAACGAAGGACGCACCCGCGTGGATAAAGAATTTCGGGCTTGACGCCTACGAATATGAGGCGGGCAAGGGAATTATGGCAGGCGAGAGCGCGCTTCGCGCGATCGGCGCGGAAGCGCAAAAACACGGGATTTTAATGTCCCTTCACGCGCCGTATTTTATTTCGCTTTCAAGCGTCGAGGAAGAAAAAAGACTTAATAGTATAAAGTACATAGAAAAGTCCGTTTGGGCGGCGGAGCTGCTTTGCGCCGATACCATAGTAATCCACAGCGGCAGCGCGGGCAAGATCAGCCGCGATGAGGGAATGAGGCTTTCGTGTGATACACTTGAGAAGGTGATAGAAGCCGTGGGTGATACTCCTATCAAGCTTTGTATCGAAACTATGGGTAAGGTGAATCAACTCGGCACGCTTGACGAGGTTATCGAGCAATGCAAGATTGACCCGCACTACGCGCCTTGCGTGGATTTCGGGCATCTTAACGCGAGAAATATCGGCGGAGCATTTAATGGCGTTGACGATTACAGACGCGTGTTCCACAGGATCGGGGAGACCTTGGGAGATGAGGTCGCGAAAAATCTTCACTGCCATTTCTCCAAGATCGAATATACAAATTCGGGAGAGAAAAGGCATCTTACGTTCGCTGACGAGGTTTACGGTCCTGCGTTTGAACCGCTTATGGAAGCGATCGTACTTGACGGTCTTACCCCGAGAATTATCTGCGAATCCGATGGCACACAGCCCGAGGATGCGCTTAAAATGAAGAATTATTATATGCAAAATTACAAATAAAGGAGCAAAATTATGAGCCGTATAACAAAATTTACAGAAAAAATGATTGAAGCAGGCGCGGATGCGGCGCTTATCTCATCCGAGCTTAATATAAGATATCTTTCGGGATTCAATTTTACCGACGGATATATTCTCGTAACGAAGGGTCGCGCGTATCTTATTACCGACTTCAGATATATCGAGGCGGCAAGAGCCGAGGTCGATCCCGTGGATTTCGAGATCGTTATGCCCGAGAGAATCTCTATGGGCGTTACTATGGCGTCCTTGCTTGACGACTGCGGCGCTAAAGCCGTAATGTTTGAGGAGTCGGCTCTTTCCTGCGTCGAGCTTGAGAGATTCAAGAAGCTTTTTGCAGGGAAGGAAATGGTGTTCGGAGCGTCTGAGATCCTCACCGATCTTCGCATTTACAAGAGCGACGATGAAATTGAGAATATGAAGAAGGCGCAGGCGATAACGGACGCGGCTTTCTCGCACATTTTAAAGGTTATGAAGCCCGAGATGACCGAGATCGACGTGGCTCTCGAGCTTGAGTTCTTTATGAGAAGAAGCGGCGCGGAGGCTCTCGCGTTTGAAACCATCGCGGTTTCAGGCACGGCGTCCTCGCTTCCTCACGGAGTTCCGAGGAACTGCAGGCTTGAGCGCGGATTTCTTACTATGGACTTCGGCGCGAAGTACAACGGCTACTGCTCGGATATGACGAGAACGGTCGTTATCGGCAAGGCCGACGAGGAGATCAAGAAGGTTTACAATACGGTTCTCCTGGCGCAGACAAGCGCGCTCGAAGCACTCCATGAGGGAATGGCTTGCCGCGACGCCGACAAGATCGCAAGAGATATAATTGATAAGGAATACGAGGGCAGATTCGGCCACAGCCTCGGTCACGGCGTTGGTATGTTTATCCACGAGGAGCCCAGACTTGCGGCAAAGGTACCCGAGACGACCGTGCTTCAGCGCGGTCACGTAGTGACTGTTGAGCCGGGCATTTATCTTGAGGGCAAGTACGGCTGCAGAATCGAGGATATGGTCGTTATTATGCCAGACGGCTCGGTTTACGACTTCACCAAGAGCCCTAAGAACCTTATTGAAATGTTCGTTTAAGATATGAAAAAGATATTTTCGGTCGACAGATTCGAGGGTGAATACGCGGTGGTCATCTGTGATGACGGCGGCGTGCTTGAGATAAATAAAAGTGTTGTTTCAGGACTTGCCGAAGGCGATATTTTCTCGGCTTGCGAGGAAGACGGAGAGCTTTCGGAGATAATTCCGCTTCCCGAGGAAACGGAGAAGCGAAGGGCGCAGGCAAGGCGCAGACTTGACAGATTTAAAGCTCGGTCAAAATCTTAATTGAGGTGAATTTATGTTATTTGATATGTTGTTTTCGTGGATATCGGGAGGCAGCTTCGGCAGTATCTATTCCTCGTTGTGCTCGAAATTTGGAATTCACGGCACTACGGCGGGAACGGTATTGCTCGTCGCGTGTATTGCTTTGTGTATAGTGATTCCGTATCTTCTCGGAAGCATCAACACGGGAATTATTCTCTCAAAGGTTATGTATCACGACGATATAAGAAATCACGGAAGCGGTAACGCGGGTGCGACCAACGCGCTCCGTACGTACGGCAAAAAGTTTGGCGCGCTGACCTTCCTTGGTGACTTTCTCAAATCAGTTATCGCGACTCTTATCGGCTCTCTTCTGCTTTCGGGTACGCTCGGCGGCGCGATCGCGGGACTTTTCGTAATGATAGGCCATATGTTCCCGATATATTATAATTTCAAGGGCGGCAAGGGCGTGGCCTGCGCGGCGGCGGTTGTGCTTTTCCTCGAGCCCATATCATTCTTGATTTTAATGACGTTCTTCGTTGTCATCGTGCTTGGTACGAAATACGTATCCCTCGGCTCGTGTATGGCGATCGCGCTCTTTCCCGTTATCGCGTCAATGATACAGAATCTTTACGTGGCGTTCACGGGGCAGGGACTTGGAGCTATCCCCGTCGTAGGCGTGCTTATGGCGGTTCTCGTTGTATATATGCACAGAGCGAATATAAAGAGGCTTTTAAACGGCACGGAATCCAAGCTTTCACTCGGCAAGAAGAAGGGCGATGGCGACAAGAAAAAGCCCGAGACCAAGGAAGAAAAGCTTGAAGCCAAGAGAGAGCAGACTCGCGCTTTCCGTGAGAATCGCGAAAAAGAGGCGGAGGAGTACAGCGACGACAGGTTCACAAAATGTGAATGCGGCAGACTTATCCCCAAATCCCGCAAGAAATGCGCTTACTGCGGCAAGGAAAATCCCGAATATACGGAAAAAAGATAATGGAACAAATTTATTTTAGCGAAAAAGAGCGGCTTCTGCGACTCATACTCAAGAGCGCGAGAGGCGAGCTGCTTAAAAAGGCGGTCTTCTCGAAGCCGCAGGATAAGGGTGTAATTAAGTGCGTGCTTACGCCAAAGCTTTTGCGCGGCGAGGTCGTGCTTTATGCCGAGAGCTTTCACACGGACAACAAGGCAAGACAGAGAAATATTCCTCTTACGGATGAGGGTGAAATCGCGAGTCTTATCGACGGATATTTTCAGATAAATCTCATTACGAGTGCAGGAGATTGCGAGCTTAAATGCTCAAAGTCGGGCAAGGTTACTCTTATTGGCGGTGATAAGCTCGAGCGCGCCATTGACGGCGACGGCGTGAGCTTCAAGAGAATAGCCCCTACCTCGAATAACAAGGTCAAAAATCATATTTTGAGTGGTGACGAGCCGTTTCTTATGCACCTTGGCGTTGCGGATAAGAACGGACGCGTTTACGATAAAAAGCAGGCGAAATTCCGACAGATAAACAGATTTTTGGAGCTTATACGCGACGTTGAGGACAAGCTTCCCGCAGGCGACATCCGCATCTGCGACCTCTGCTGCGGTAAGAGCTATCTTTCCTTTGCGGTTTATCACTATTTTGCGGTAATAAAGGGAAGAAGGGTTAAAATGACGGGCGTTGATTTGAAGAGCGACGTTATCGAATACTGCAACGGTGTAGCCAAGGCTTGCGGCTTTGACGGACTCGAATTTCTTTGCGGAGACATAAATCTTTATAATACCGACGAGCACGTAAATCTTGTGATCTCGCTCCACGCGTGCGATATTGCGACGGATATGGTGCTTGATAAGGCGGTGGCGTGGAAGGCTGACGTTGTTTTGTCAACTCCTTGCTGCCACCACGATCTAAACAAAAAAATCAATAGCGAGAGCCTCAAATTCATAACCGATCATTCAATGCTTCGCCAGAAGCTTTGCGATGCGGCGACGGATGCTCTGCGACTTAAAAAGCTCGAATGGCACGGCTATGATGTGGCGTCTCTCGAGCTTATAGACCCCGACGAAACGCCTAAAAATATTATGCTTCGCGGAGTCAGAAAAAAGAATTTTGACAAAGCGGGCGAACGCGCTTTGCGTGCAAAAGCCGAATATATCGCGGCTTATGAGTTTTTGACGGGTAAGACACCCACTATCCTGGAGGACTGAAATGGGATCATTTAAGAAGATGTTTGAGAAAATGACGAAAAGCAAAAATCCCGAAAGTAAGAGATTCAAGTGGGATATGGCAAAGCAAATATGCGGTCATCACGTGCGTTACGTAACCGAAAAGATAGACGGTATCGATGAGGTCATCGGCAGAGAGGGCGCGCTGAATATAAAGGACGACGAGCTTTTGGTGTTTGCGTCGGGCGACGTGCTTATGCGCTGCAAGGTTGAGCAGATGCAGGCATGGGAGCTGCTGTCAAAGGACGGCGTGGTCATAACCGCGCCCGATCTTGAGCACGGCGGTGTCGAGCGCACGGTTATAGTTTACTATGTATATTATAGATAGGAGATAAATATAGATGTTTATTAAAGAACCGACAAAGGGTATGAGAGATATTCTTCCCGCAGAGATGGAGATAAGAGAGTATCTTCTCACCAAACTCAAAAAAACATACGCTTCATTTGGCTTTTCACAGATCGAAACACCCTGTGTTGAGCATATAGAAAACCTTACAAACAAGCAGGGCGGTGAGAACGAAAAGCTTATTTTCAAGGTGCTGAAGCGCGGCGAAAAGCTCGCCGAGTCCATAGAGGGCGCTGACATTGACGAGCTCGTTGACTCGGGACTTCGCTATGACTTGACAGTTCCGCTTTCCCGTTACTACGCAAGCAATTCCGCGAATTTGACACTTCCTTTCAAGGCAATGCAGACGGGCAGTGTTTGGAGAGCCGACAGACCCCAGAAGGGAAGATACCGTCAGTTTACACAGTGCGATATCGACATTCTGGGAGACCCCACGAACGCGGCTGAGATTGAGCTTATCTGCGCTACATCGACGTTTTTGTCCGAGGTTGGCGTTGGCGGCTGCACGGTTATGATAAACGACCGCAGAATTCTCTCGGCTATGGCGAGAGCGGCAGGCTTCCCCGAGGAAGAATTCTCCCGCGTTTTCATTATTCTCGATAAGTTTGATAAGATAGGCGAGAGCGGTATTGAAAAGGAGCTCACGGAGGCGAATTACGACGCGGCGGCTATTGTGAAGTATATGGAGATCTTCCGCGGCGTTATGAGCGCGCCTGACAGATTTGCTTATCTTCTTGAAGCGGTTGGCGGCAGCATTGAAGAAGGTGTAATCGAGAACATTCGCGATATTTGCGAGGCTGTTGATACTATTTCCGAGGGTAGCATAAACCTCGATTTCGATCCCACACTCGTTCGCGGAATGTCTTATTACACGGGCGTTATCTTTGAGATCAAGTCCGAGGATTTCCGCGGCTCGAGCATTGCGGGCGGCGGCAGATATGACAATATGATCGGCGGCTTTACGGGTCAGAAGACACCCGCTTGCGGCTTCTCCATTGGCTTTGAGAGAATCGTCGGCGCGCTTCTTGATAAAAAGTTCAAGCCCGACACAAAGACGGAAAAGACCGCTGTTCTTTACGACAAGCGACTTTCCGTTGCCGACCTGGCTCTTATGCAGAAGTACGCTATGGCACACAGACGCGAGGGCAAGATCGTGCTCGTTCAGAAGATGAACAAGAACGTAGGCTTCCAGAAGCAAAAGCTCGAGGCTGACGGATATACGAAATTCGTTGACGTTCGTTATCCTGATGAGATCGCAAAGGTTCAGGAAATATAAAAAGATAACCGCATCGGCTCAGCCGATGCGGTTTTGCTTTATGAGTTTTTTTCAATTATTTTTGATATATGCTCAAAGATTTCGGGGATTTCGGAATAGGTCTCTTTAATTTTATCGACGCTCGTGACCTGACCTTTGATTATCTTCTCGTTTGAGTCAAAAACGTCGGTAAGGTATGCGACGAATTCGTACTTGCTCTCGAAGCTTTCGTTGAATTTGTCCGAGTAGATGCAGTCGCTCTGCAGAAGCTCGAATTTTTCACCGCTATACATATTGACGTAGAAAACAAGCCCCGTGTCGCTCATTCCAAGACGGTAGCCCGTTATGTCGTCAAGCGTGTATTCTTCTTTTGCAAAAAGGGTTTTCTCGGTGAACGCGTCTTCCTCGATCTTGGTGTAGCAATTCATATAGACCACGGGGAATATAAGGCAGGCGGCGATTATTACCGCGTAGATCGAGCGGGTTATTATTTTGAATTTTCTGTCGCCGCGCTCGGTCTTTTTGAAATAAGCCTTGTTTTCCTCGAGGATCTTTTTGAAGGGCTTTGCCTGCATTGTAAACAGAATTCCTTCAAAGAGGAAGAAGTATATTAAGAAAACCGTAGCCGAGGGAATGGTAAGAGCTACCGCGGCAACGGAGCCGTTTATCCGCGCGCTAATAATGAATTGCGCCAGGAAGGCAAGACCAAAGGCTACGCCAAACGCCGCTAAAACGACGACAACCGTTCCTAAAACCACGGGCAGAATGGGTAATTTTTTCTTCATTTTTAAACCTCGTTTTTAAATGCCGGCGCTATGCTTTTCACAGTCACCGGCAGTTATAATTAAAGAACTCTGATGGACTTTACGCATTTGAATGTAGCTTTAGCCGAAAGAGCTTCAGCCTCGGCTTCGCTCATAGCATCTACTATAGCGTAAAGCTTGCCGTCCTTGAATACGTGGGAAATAAGCTTTCCTTCAAGATTATCCTTTATGCACTTCGCCGCGCACTTTTCGCAGGGCGTTGCGAATACGAGCATACGGCGGCAGGAGTAGTCATTGAAGCTTGCGATGTCGTCGTCGGTCGCGTTCCTCCACTCGGGAAGCTTGAGCTGTGTCTGCTTGTGGGACATAATATCAACTATGTCGGCGCAAACTGCGCTTGCCGTGGGGAGCTTGCCCGCGCCCGGGCCGTAGAACATAACGTCGCCAACCATATCTCCGTTAACGAGAATGCCGTTGAAAACGCCGTGTATAGCGGACAGGGGGCTTGTCACGGGAACAAGGCGTGGGGAAACCATAGCCAGAATCCTGCCGTCAAGCTTTTCCGTGTGGCCGATAAGCTTTATCGTGTAGCCCATCTGTCTTGCCGCGTCAACGTCGTCGCGCGTGATGTCGGTAATGCCCTCGGTGTGTATCTTTGAGGGGCTTATAAGCAAGCCGTATGAGAGAGCCGCCAGAATTACGATCTTTCTTGCCGCATCGAGACCCTCAACGTCTGCCGCGGGATTGGCCTCGGCATAGCCCTTTTTCTGTGCGTCGCGGAGCACGTCGGCAAAATCCGCGCCCTCCGTGTCCATTTTCGTGAGAATATAGTTCGTAGTACCGTTGAGAATACCGCTGACCTCGTTGATGTTATTGGAGGAAAGGTCGCGGATCATAGGGCGGATAACGGGAATTCCGCCGCCCACGCTCGCCTCGAACATATAGGAAACGTTGTGCGCCCTTGCGATCTCAAGCAGCTCCGCGCCGAAATTCGCAACCACCTCCTTGTTGGAGGTTACGACGCTTTTGCCCGCTTCGAGACACGCTCGGGAAAAATCGTAAGCAGGGTGGGAGCCTCCCATCATTTCCGCTACGATATCGACCTCGGGGTCGTTCAGTATAATATTAAAATCGTGGACGATCTTGTCCTCGTGTCTGTCGCCCGGGAAATCACGGAGATCGAGAATGTATTTGATGCTTGCGTTCTCGCCTGTTTTAGCCTCGATAATGTCTTTGTTCTGATATAAAACCTCCGCCGCGCCTGAGCCTACGACTCCGTAGCCGAGTATTGCTATGTTTGCCATTTTTAAAACGTCCTTTCGGGCTTGATGTTTATAGTAGTAATATAATACCATATTTTATCAAAAAATGCAACCTATAGTATTGAAATTTTTTTCTGTTTGTGGTAAAATATATTTGTATTTAACTGATCAGCAAAGAAAGGCTATATATATGTCATCATTGAAGAGCAAAAGAAACGTAAAGATATTCGTTCTCTATCTTATGCAGAACGTAAATTATCCGATAGATTACGTAACCATCAACGATATGGTTATGCAGACGGACTATATTCATTATTTTGAGTTTGCCGAGTCGTTCTACGAGATGGTCGATACGGGACTCGTTGAGGAGGTCTGTCAGACCGAGGACGGCGATCCTATGTACGTCGTTACCGCGAAGGGAAGACTCGTTGCGACCGAGCTCAAGAGTGAGATCCTGCCCTCGATCCTCGATAAGAGCCTTGAGTGCGCGCTTCGTTATCTTAACTTCAAAAAGCGAGGAGTTACGGCGAAGACCGAAATAAAGAAGCTTGACGACAATAATTACGAGCTTGTATGTATCTTGAAGGAAAAGGACGAGGAAATTATGAAGACCTCTCTCATCCTTGATTCGCTCAACCGCGCCGAGCGTATGGAGAATAATTTCCACGATCATCCCGAGGTGATCTATAAGGGAATGCTGTCGCTTATGTCGGGTAATATCAACTTTATTTTTAATTGATGCGCATATTTAACGGAAAATGTATATTTTTTTATAAAATAATAAATTTTTTGCAAATAAATGAATAATTTTAGCGAGGTAAAATCAAACAAACTTTGCCTCGCTTTTCTGTTGAAGATGCACAGTTTTTGTTGAAAATCAAGTAAAAGTGTCTAATTTTAAACGCCGATTTTATACTAAATGCACATAAAATTTTACTTTGTTATAATTTGTCGAAGAAATTGCACTTGACCTTGATAAAAAAGTATGTTATAATAATTAATGATCTCTTATAGTGTTATGTAAGAACTCACGTTTACTGTTGAAAAGGCTTTACTATGGATAAGATTCATTTGAAGATTCAGATAGAAAAGGCGGCTCAGGGCAGCGAGGAGGCCCTGAATTTTCTTATGAATAAATACAAGCCCCTCATCGACGCCGAGGTTTTTCGGCATACGGGAGAGGGAATGAATAATCAGGATATCGCGGATCTTCGTCAGGAGGCAGAGATCGCCTTTTGCAACGCGGTTTGCAATTACGACGAGTCTCTGGGAGGAGTTGAATTCGGGCTTTACGCCAAGATCTGTATAGGAAACTCTTTGGTATCCTTCCTTCGAGCTTACAAGCGCCGCGGGCAAATCGTTTCTATAGACGAGGATATGTCTGACGAGGGCTCATTTTCCGACCCCGTTCAGAAGCTTATCGAGCAGGAGGATTTTTTGATCCTGCAGAGGAAGATAAAAGCAAATCTTTCACCCTTTGAAAATAAGGTGTGGTGGATGTACGTTTCGGGAATGAGCGCAAAGAGAATAGCGGAGACGCTTGCTGTCGAGGGCGGAGTCAAGTCCGTCAATAACGCTGTTTACAGAATACGTAAGAAGCTTCGCACCCTGATCTCAAATAAAGGCTAAATCCCTTGTGGGTTTACATAAGTCAATCGTAAAAGCGGGATTGACGTTAAATTTTTTAAAACAAAAGTGAGGTAACTTAACCAATGAACGAAGAAGTAAAGGTTTACGAGGATATAGTTCTCGTATGTAAGGACTGTGGAGAAGAATTCACGTTCACAGTTGGCGAGCAGAAATTCTATGATGAAAAGGGCTTTGTTAATCAGCCCAAGTGCTGCCGCGCTTGCCGTATGAAGAAAAAGAATGCGGGCAAGCCCGAGAGAGAATACTTCATAGCTACATGCTCCGAATGTGGTGGTGAAGCAAAGCTTACGTTCCAGCCCTCTAACGACAGACCTGTATATTGCAGCGCTTGCTTTGAGGCAAGAAGAGCAAAGTAATTCTCTGCTAAAAATAGAGATAAATTTTAATCATCAGGTATAAACACCTTTTCGCTTTTAAAGTTAGTTTAGTTGCCGATTATTATTTATTTATAAAAATAAGAGAGACCCTTGGGAAAATCCTGTGGGTTTCTCTTGTTTTTTGTTGATGCGAAATTTAATTGGTGATTCAATCAATCCATAAGAGCTGGCATACGAGGCGGGCAAGGCCGCGGGGGACAAGAACGTCAACACAAAATCTTCAGAAAAGGTATTGAAAAAAGACACCGAGAGTGATATAATTAACAGTAATAAGGAGAGTGCTGAAAATGAAAAAGACAGCATACGTATACGCGACGGCGGCGA
>CAZMKU010000054.1:0-11843 GCA_964567085.1 uncultured Clostridium sp. | reverse complement strand
CAAATGCGGCGAGATGACTGTTTCCAAGACCGACATTGACACCTGTCCCAAGTGTGGAGCCGAGGTTCGTCAGGACGAGGACGTGCTTGACACCTGGTTCTCCTCGGCGCTCTGGCCCTTCTCTACTCTAGGCTGGCCCGAATCCACCGAGGATCTCAAGAAATACTACCCCACAAGCGTACTCGTTACAGGCTACGACATTATTACGTTCTGGGTATCGAGAATGATCTTCTCAGGTCTTGAACACATGGATGAGAAGCCCTTCTCCACAGTATTTATTCACGGTCTTGTACGCGACGCTCAGGGACGCAAGATGTCCAAGTCCCTCGGCAACGGCATTGATCCCCTTGAAATTATCAAGGACTACGGCGCTGACGCGCTTCGCTTCGCGCTCGCTACGGGTAACTCTCCGGGAAACGATATGAGATTCTCCGACGAGAAGATCGAGGCGGCGAGAAACTTCGCAAACAAGCTCTGGAACGCATCGAGATTCGTAAGAATGAACCTTACCATCGACGAGATCAAGCTTCCCGAGGCTGACAAGCTCGCGCTTGAGGACAAATGGATACTCACAAAGTTCAACGAGGTTGCAAAGAGCGTTGTAAATAACCTTGACAAGTTCGAGGTTGGCGTAGCGCTCGCTGAAATCTACAGCTTCACATGGGATATCTTCTGCGACTGGTATATTGAGCTTGCAAAGGCTCGCTTCAATGAAAAGGACACCGAGGCTAACCTCATCTGTCAGAACGTTATCGCTTACGTTCTCGACGGAACGCTCAAGCTTCTCCATCCCTTTATGCCCTTCATCACAGAGGAGATATATCAGAGTCTCCCCCACGACACTGAGAGCATTATGATATCCAAGTATCCTGTGGCTGACGACCCTCTCGACTTTCCTGCCGATGCCGAGAAGATGACGAAGATCATCGACGCTATCACGGCTATCCGTACGAGAAGAAGCGAGATGAACGTTCCTCCCTCCAAGAAGGCAAAGGTTTATATTGAAACAAAGTACACCGACATCTTCGGCAAGTCCAGCGAGGCGTTCTTTATCCGTCTTGCATCCGCTTCCGAGCTTATAACTGCCGAAAAATTCGCTGACGGCGAGGTTTCGGCTGACAACTCGGTACAGATCATCACGGACTCGGCTACTATCTATCTTCCCTTGGCTGACATTATCGACTTCGAGAAGGAAAAGGCTCGTCTTGAGGGCGAGAAAAAGAAGCTCGAGGGCGAGATCGAGCGTATTGTTAAAAAGCTTTCGAACGAAGGCTTCGTAGCAAAGGCTCCCGCTGCGGTCGTAGAGGGCGAAAAGGCAAAGATGGCAAAGTATAAGGAAAATCTCGACGGCGTTATCGCGGCTCTCTCAAAGCTTAACTGATAAAAGAAACACACAAATTTATGCGGCAACAGGTTTTACTTAACACACGTTAGAAATACATGTTGCCGCTATTTTACAAGAAAGGAAAATTGATATGAAGAAGCTCAACTCAAGACTTTTGTCGCTCATTCTCATTCTGATTTTTACTTCTGTTATTTTTTGCGCCTGCGCGGCTAAAAGCTACGACTCGTCACCGTCCGAAAGCATAGAAAACAAATATACAAGCGGCTCGAGCATAGCCTCCCCCGAGAGCAGCTCGCAGAGCAGCGCAATTGATACCGAAAGGAAAATTATCAAGACCGTAAGCATTACCGCGGAAACCAAGAAATTTGACGAAACGGTCGAGAACATCAACAAGCTCTGCGCAGATATGGGCGGATACGTTGAAACGTCCACCGTTACGGGCAACAGTATAAACGTCAGCTCACAATCGAGAAGCGCAAGCTTCACGTTGAGAATTCCCGCGGATAAGCTCGACGATTTCACGGGTGACGTTGAGGATAGCGTAAACGTAACGAATATCAAAAGCAACAGCGAGGAAATAACCGAATCCTACTACGACGCGGTCGCAAGACTTTCCGTGCTTGAAGCTCAAAGGGAATCCCTGCAGAAAATGTACGACTCCTTTGATGATTACAGCGATATGGACGATATGCTCGCAGTTCAGGATAAGCTTTACGACGTTATCGAGGAGATCGAATCCTACAAGGCAAGGATCAATTCCTACGATAACAAGGTTGAATATTCAACCGTTTATATCAATATTTACGAGGTGCTTGAATACACGCCTGTCAGTACTCCCAAGAGCTTCGGTGAAAAATTCGTTTCATCCTTCAAGAACGGCTGGATAAATTTCTGGGCAGGCTGCCAGAATTTCGCGGTTTGGTTCGCGGGCGCGATCCCCACACTTATAATTATCGCAGGCATCACCGTAGCGGCAATATTTATTGTAAAGAAGATATACAAGACCGCCAAAGCGAAAAAGACTGAATGCAAGTCGAAAAAAATCGACTCCGAGGACGAAAGCAAAACGGAATAAAATGAACACGAAATACGTATTTTTAGACGTTGACGGCACCCTCGTCAACTTCAACGGTGAGATACCGCAGTCTGCGATTGCGGCGCTCACCGAGGCGCAGAAAAACGGACACAAAATGATTCTCTGCACGGGCAGACAGAAGTCGCAGATCTACTCTTGCCTTACCGATAATATTAAATTCGACGGCATTATCGCATCTGCGGCTGCATACATTGAGTTTGACGGAAAAATCATTTTTGAATCCCGCCCCACCAAGGAAAAGCTTAATTTCATAATTGACTTTTTCGAGGACAACGATATTCCCTACTGTCTCCAGACCGCGCACGCGATATATCTTCGCGAGGAAAGCCTCCCGAGGATCTGCGACTTTATGCGAGAGCGCGGCAGCTCGGAGGTGCTCATTCAGAGCGTTATCGGCAACACCGTATTTACTGACTCCCCTCGTGACTGCGACTGTGTCGAGAAGATCGCTTACTACAATTCCCCGTTCGATATTGATAAGGTAAGAGAAATTCTCGGGGATTATTTCCACGTGGTAGGTTACTCGCTCGGCAAGGGCGGCAACGCGACTTACGGAGAGATCACGTTCGCGGGGATCAACAAGGCTACGGGAATAGAAAAGCTTATGGCTGCGGTCGGCGCGCCGATCTCGGACTCCATAGCCGTCGGTGACAGCGAAAACGACCTTGAAATGCTCGAATTCGCCGCCTTATCGGTTTGCATGGGAAACGGCTACGAGAAAGCCAAGGCAAAAGCCGATTTTATCACCACCGACATTGACGACGACGGGATTTTCAACGCGTTCAAGAAAATCGGTCTTATATAAACAAAAAAAGAACTGCACCTGCATGCAGTTCTTTTTATATTGATTATTCAGCGTCAACCGTTTCAGCAGCTTCTTTAACTACTTCCTCAACAGCAACCTCTTCGGCAGCAGCCTGTGCTTCCTCGAGAATAGCTCTGATGGAAAGGTTAACCTTCTGCTTTTCCATATCAACGTCTGTGATCTTAGCGTCAACAACCTGACCTATCTCAAGAACGTCGGAGGGCTTAGCAATTCTCGTCATAGAGATCTGAGAATTGTGGATAAGACCGTCAACGCCGTCAACGATCTCAGCAAATGCGCCGAAGGGCATCATGCTTACGATCTTTACGGATACGATATCGCCAACCTGGTAGTTGTGTGTGAATATGTACCAGGGGTTAGACTCCTCGGACTTGTAGCCGAGAGAGATCTTCTTCGTCTCCTTGTCAAAGCTCTTAACGTAAACCTCAACCGTGTCGCCTACGGAAACAACGTCTGCGGGCTTGCAGTTTCTCTTCCAAGAGAGCTCTGTTACGTGAACCATACCGTCAACGCCGCCGAGATCAACGAATGCGCCGAAGGATGTGAGGCTCTTAACCTTACCTGTGTATCTCTTGCCTTCTTCAATAGTTTCCCAGAAAAGCTTTTCAGCTGCGCGGCGTGCCTCGCGTGTTACTACGCGGATGGAGCCCTTAGCCTTCTTGCCCTGATCTCTTGCTTCTGTGATCTTGAGATTAACCGTCTTGCCCTTAAGCTCGTTAAGGTCTGCGCCGCGGGGAAGGTCTGTCTGAGATTCGTGTACGAATACGCGAGTGGAGTCAACGAGTACGATAACGCCGCTCTTAACAACCTCAATAACTGTACCCTCAAGTACTGTGTCGTTATTCTTAGCTTCAACGATCTTTGTCCAGCATGCATCGGAGTCAACTCTCTTCTTGGAAAGAGTTGCGAATCCTTCTACGTCGCTGACACGGATAACGAATGCCTTAACAGCATCGCCGATTTTGAACATTTCACTCAACTTAGCCGAAGGGTCGTCTGTAATCTGGTCTGCTTTGATTATGCCTGTAACCTTAGCACCGATGTCAAGCTGCAATTCGCCGTCATTAACAGCTGTAACGTAACCTGTAACGATATCTCCTGTATTTAAAGTTTTAAGTGATTCTTCGAGAAGTTCTGCAAAGTTTTCTACTGCTTCGCTCATGGTTCTTTCTACCTCCTGTATTATGTCGCGCGGCGTTGATGCGCCTGCTGCGATTCCCACTTTTTTGTGGGGAAACGGAATATATTCCGATAGCTCGTCTGCGCTCTCGATCATAATCGTATTATGACAGCTTTCCTTGCAGATCGAATAAAGCTTTCTTGAATTCGAGCTTGTTTTACTGCCTATGACGATCATAAAATCGCTTTTGCCAGCAAGGGCTTTTGCCTCGAGCTGCCTTTTTTCCGTAACACTACATATTGTATCAAAAATTATTGATTTTGTACATACCTTTTTTAAAAGTTTTTTTGTTTTTTCCCATTCGCACAAATTTTGTGTTGTTTGCGCTACCAAAATTGTGCATTTTGCATTAACGATTTTGGCGAGATTTTCCTCCAAAACCAACTCAAATTCAGAAGCATTGGAAAAAACAAATTTTTCTCCCGAAAAACGGCTCACAAAGCCGCTCACCTCGGGATGATCGGGAGAGCCCAAAACCAATAAAACGTTCCCGTCGTCAGAATTCTGCTCGACGATTCTGTGTATTTTTTTTACGTACGAGCAGGTGCAATCCACGTATGAAAAATCGGGATTTTCCGAATGTAATTTTTGGAGAAGAGCCTCGGTCTCCACGGGAATCCCGTGCGCTCTTACAAACACTCGAACAGGATTTTCGGGCGTCGCCTCACGCGAAAGCGCCTCGAGTCCGTCGGCTTCAACCACACAAACTCCCTTTTCGCGAAGTCGGGCATTATAGACCTCATTGTGAATAAGTGTTCCGAGCGTAAATACTCTCATACCCGATACACCCCTTGAGATCTCCTCCTCAACAGCCTGCGTAGCACGCGTCACGCCAAAGCAAAATCCTGAATTTTTTGCTATCTCAATGCTGAAATCAGCCATAGGCGAGCTCCTTATTTCTTCTTTACGTCATAGGCCTCGAGCTCACAAACCTTATCGAAAATGTAGCTCGATATTCTCGCGTACTCGCCCTTGTCCTCGGGGTTGTAATTCAGCTCCTCGAACTTAATAGGCTTACCTACGATAACGTCAACTCTCGTGAAGAACGGAATAATTCTTCTCTTTTTCGTCTTGATAAAGCAAGGAAGTATCTGTATCTGTGTTTTAGTCGAGAGCATAGCCGCGCCGTGCTTTATGGGAGTTCCCTTTGGATCAACGCCCTTATATCTGTGTCCCTGCGGAAAAATTCCCACGCATCTGCCCTCTTCAAGAAGCTTTATGGCGTGCTTTATTGCCTTTACGTCCGCGCCTCCGCGGTCTATGGGGAATGCGCCGAGCGCCTTTATTATGCTTTTAATAACGGGAACCTTGAAAAGCTCCTTTTTAGCCATATAGTGAGGCTGCTGCTTTCTCATGGTCGCGCCAAGGATAACAGGGTCAGCATTACAAATATGGTTAGACACGATGATATATGCGCCGTCCTTATCGTCTGGCTCGTTGTCAATATTGTGCGCGTGCACTCTGAATATTACCTTAACTATTCCGTGAAGACATTTATGCCATCTTTCGTAAGTTTTAGTTTTCAAGATACTATCCCTCCGGTCTTTTCATTTACGATCTGAATTATTTTCTCCACCGACTGCTCGAACGTGTAGTCCGAATTATCGAAAATCACAGCGTCGGGCGCGGGAACACAGGGCGCGATATCTCTTGAGCTGTCGGCGGTATCTCTCGCGACAAGCTCGGAGAGAACGTCCTCGTATTTCACGTCAAGTCCCTTTCCCGTAAGCTCAAGGTAGCGTCTCTGAGCTCTCGCCTCGTTTGACGCGGTAAGGAATACCTTGACCTGCGCGTCGGGAATAATGACCGTTCCTATATCTCTGCCGTCCATAATTACGTGGTTGTTTTTAGCGATATTTCTCTGGGTTTCAAGCAAAAATTCGCGGACCTCACCCACGGCAGACACCGCAGACGCATACATTGATATATCGGGCTGACGGATCTTATCGCCGAGGTCCTCTCCATTAAGAAGCACGTGTTGAACTCCGTTAAAATACTTTATATCAATAGTAATCTCGGGGAGCAGTGGCGCTACCGCGGCGCTCGTTCTCGCGTCCTCAACGGACACGCCGTGCTCTCTTGCATAATAGCCAACCGTACGGTAAAGCGCGCCCGTATCAACGTAAACGATACCGAGCTGCTTTGCGACCGCCTTGGAAATAGTGGATTTGCCCGCTCCGCCTGGGCCGTCTATTGCTATTGCTATCATATTTATTTTCTCCTTATAATGTTCTTTTTTAAGTTCCCCACGCGGCGTTCTCGCCCGCGGAAACCGCTGTTGAAAAGGCAATCTGCAAATTAAAGCCGCCCGTATACCCGTCAACGTCAATAACCTCGCCCGCAAAATAAAGTCCCGAGCAAAGCTTTGACTGCATAGTCTTGGGGTTTATCTCGTTTACACAAACGCCGCCCTTGGTTACTATCGCCTCGTCAATGGGTCTGAAGCGAGTGAGATTGAGCCTGAAATCCTTGATCGTCTTAACAAGTGAAAGTCTCTCCTCGCGCGTTATGGAATTGACCTTTTTACGTGGGTCGATCCCCGATCTCTCGGCAATTACGTCGATTGATTTAAGCGGCAAAAGATCCGAGAGCGAATTTATAAAGTCCTTGTTTATATACCTTGAAAAATCAGAGATTATTCTCTTGTCAAGCGCGTCTGTGTCAAGCGCGGGCTTGAAATCTACAGCGCACTCGTATTTTTTTCTGTCAATATCGGGAATGTGCGCCGATGCCGACAAAACGACGGGGCCCGTTATACCGAAATGCGTGAACATAAGCTCTCCGAAATCGTCGTATACGACCTTGCCGTTTTCTTTATTGTAAATTTTAAAGCCGATGTTTTTAAGGGAAAGCCCCTGCATTCTCTGCGCAAAATTCCCCTCGCACACGATGGGAACGAGAGACGCGCGCGGCTGAATTATAGTATGTCCGACCTGACTTGCGAATTTATATCCATCGCCGTCCGAGCCCGTCACGGAATAGGATTTACCGCCCGTACAAACTATAACAGCATCGCATTCGTATTTACCCGCTACGGTTTTTATTCCCTTTATCGCGCCGTCCTCAACTATGAGAGACGTAACTCTCTCACGAATAGTTTTAACACCTGCATCACGGCAAGCGTTCACAAGAGCGTTGACTATATCCGACGCCTTGTCGGACATAGGAAAAACTCTCTTTCCTCGCTCGACCTTGAGAGGAACGCCCCGCTCCTCGAAGAAGCTCTTTGTATCTGCGGATGAAAAACGATTCAAGGCCGCAAACATAAACTTGGGATTGGTGGGTATGCTCGCCATTATCTCCGCATTCGTGGAATCGCTCGTTACGTTGCATCTTCCCTTACCCGTGATTCGCAGCTTCTTTCCCGCCTTGTCGTTGCGCTCGAAGATAATAACCTCTCCGCCCGACTCGGCCGCCGTTATTGCCGCCATCATTCCCGCAGCGCCCTCGCCAATTACGGCGATACGGACTCTGCCGTCGTTCAAAAATATATTTTCCATATTTGAAATTAACCCTTGTTACTGTTATAAACCTTGTATTCCGCCCAGATATTTTCAAGCGAATGCAATCTTTCCGTAACAACGTCGCCGCTCTCACGCGAGACGCCAACGATAAGCGCGTTAATGACCGACATAGGCGCTACGAGCGAGTCCATAAAGGATGCCATATCGCTCTGCGCTATAAGAAGGTTTGTTGCACTCTCGGCAATAGGCGAGCTCTCACTATCGGTAAGCGCGATGAGCTTTGCTCCCGCCTGCTTTGCGTAATTGACCGCATTTACAAGTGTTCTTGAGTATCTCGGGAAGCTTACCGCAATTACAACGTCATTAGGCCCTACGGACATAAGCTGCTCAAAGATCTCAATTCCCGAGGATGCCTTAACAAGCTTTACCTTGTCATATATGATGCTCAGACCGTAATTCAAAAATCCCGCAAGATTTGACGAGGCTCTCATACCGAGAATGTATATCTTTCTCGCCTCGACAATATTCTTTATCGCGCCCTCGAAGGCCTCCTTATCGATTCCCTCAAGCGTGCGCTTTATCTTATCAATATCGGAATAAAGCACCTTGGAGAGCAGGTCGCCGTCACCGATAAGCTGATTAGTTACCTGAACTCTCTGGAAGGAGGTAAGCTTCGTTCGAATCAGCTCCTGAAGTGATTTCTGAAACTCGGGATAGCCCTCAAAGCCAAGCTCGATTACAAATCTTACGACGGTGGACTCGGACACGCCAACCTCAACGCCAAGCTTCGCAGCCGTCAGAAAGGCCGCCTTGTCATAATGATTGATTATATATTCCGCTATTCTTTTCTGGCCCTTTGAAAAGGAACGCATTCCGTCTTCCATTGATTTCATAATATCAATTTTCATATTTGTAATTCTCCTTACAATTTGAACGTGCCCTTCATATATAATATGAAAGATTTTTACCCACACCTTACATTATACTATTTTTTTGCAGGAATGTCAATCATTTTCGGAAGTTTTTTGCAATTTGTGAGACAAAAAATTGCAAAAACAAAACGGCTACGAAAATCATAGCCGTTTTAAATATTTTGCTTAACAATCACGTCGACCTTCGATTGCTCTAAAGAGGGTTATCTCGTCTGCATATTCAAGGTCTGAGCCCATAGGAACTCCGTATGCGAGCCTTGTGACCTTGATGCCGATGGGCTTCAAAAGCCGCGAGATGTACATCGCCGTAGCCTCTCCCTCGACCGTGGGATTAGTCGCAACGATTACCTCCTCGACCTCGTCCTCGGAAATTCGCTCGAGCAGCTCCTTTATCTTGAGCTTGTCGGGGGTAACTCCGTTCATAGGCGATATAACGCCGTGGAGCACGTGATAAAGTCCTCTGTATTCCCTTACCTTTTCCATAGAAATGACAGCCTTGGGATCTGACACGACAAGAATCGTCTTTCGATCCCTCTGCATATCCGCGCAAACGGGGCAGATGTCCTTATCCGTTATATTCTGGCACACGGGACACAGGTGTATTTTTGCCTTTGCCTCCAGAATCGCGTTTGCAAATTCCTCCGCCTCGCCGTCGGTCATTTCAAGCACCGAGAACGCCATTCTAAGCGCGCTCTTTTTACCGACACCGCCAAGTGTCGCGAATTTTTCCGCCAAATTCTGCAGTGATTCAATATACTCCGCCATATCAGAACATACCGGGCATACCCATGCTACCCGTGATCTTCTCCATTTCAGCGTTATTTACCGATTCAACTCTCTTTATCGCCTCGTTAACCGCCGCAACGAGAATATCGGAAAGTGTTTCCACGTCATCGGGATCTACGATCTCGGGCTTAATGTCGATGGAAAGTATCTCCTTTTTACCGTTGATCTTAACGGCTACAACACCGCCGCCTGCCTGAACGTCGTATTCCTTTTCCTCAAGCATAGCCTGCTTCTCTGCCATCTCCTCCTGCATCTTCTGCGCCTGGCGAAGCATAGCCTGCATATTCTGGGGGCCGCCGCCCATTCCCTTCGGTACGTTTGCTCTCATTTTTATATATTTCCTTTCTGATTTAGGTTCTTTTTATTCCTCAGAGCTCGACAATATTTCGTCGATCATATCGTTATTTTTGTTAACTCCGTCAAGCTCAAACAGAACCGTATTCTTATCATATCGCTTACCTGACATTTGCGAGAGAATCTCAAATATCTGTGTATCCGCATTGAATATCTTGATACTGTCAATAGAATACGGAGCACTGAATTTCATAACGACTTTGCCCTCGTCGTCAGTATACCACTTCGAGTCCACAAAGAACGACGCGTTCATAGAATCTATATTGTTAAGCTTTTCAAGCACCTCGGCGCGATTTTTAAAGGGCTTCAAAATCCGCTTTTCAGTATTATCCGCAGCGCCCTCCGCCTTTTGCGGCTTACTTCTCGGCGGCGCGTCGGATCTGAACTCGTCGTCATCGGTAAACACGGGGGCTCTGCGCGGCTTTTCCTTTTTCTCGGCTGCCGTCCTGACCTCACTTACGTTCTCATCAGAGATAGCAACGGGTGAGCCCGCCGCTATATTTTTAAGCTTCTGCTCAAGCTCACTTATTCTCTCAAGCATAGCCTGAGTCGAGCCCGAAAGCCTTGCTTCACACATTCGAACGAGCGTAAGCTCGGCAACTATTCTCTTCACGGCGTTTGACTTCTGCATCGTAAGGAGCGCGTCCTCAACGAGCGAGCAATGATACGACAAGGTCTCCTGACTCATTTTTGCCGCAAGCCCCGAAAGCGCCGCCGCCTCACTATCCGTAAGATCGAGATATTCGCTCGGCTTTGATGAGATCTTTACTATAAGCAGATCTCGGTAAAGCGAAAGAAGCTCCTGCCAGAACACCTGCAGATCTCTTGAGGAATTGACAGCGCTTGAAATTATCTCGAATATACCGTCAAAATCCTTGTCGATAACTCTTTCGCAAAGGCGTATCATTTCTCCCCTGCCGCAGCTTCCGATGCTTTCGTGAACGAGCGCGTCGTCTATTCTTCTGCGTGAGCCCGCGCAAAGCTCAAGCAGGCTTATCGCGTCTCGCATGCCGCCCTGCGCCTGACGCGCGATGAGCTGCGCCGCGGAATCGTCAATTTCAATTCCCTCAGCCACGGAAATATGAAGAAGCCTGTCCTTGAGAACCTTCGTCGTAATTCGACGGAAATCAAATCTCTGGCAACGGGAGATAATGGTTGCGGGAAGCTTATGAAGCTCGGTCGTCGCAAGAATAAAGATCACGTGCTCGGGGGGCTCCTCAAGGGTTTTGAGCAGCGCGTTGAACGCGCTCTGCGAGAGCATATGCACCTCATCTATTATGTAAACGCGGTACTTGAGCGACGAGGGAGTATATACGACCTCGTCTCTGATGTCTCTTATGTTATCAACACCGTTGTTGGATGCAGCGTCCATTTCAAGCACGTCGGTCGCAGAGCCGTTCTCGATGGACAGACACGCCGCGCACTTGCCGCAGGGATTTCCGTCCACAGAATCAAGGCAGTTTACCGCGCGGGAAAGTATCTTTGCGCAAGAGGTCTTACCCGTACCTCTCGAGCCGCAGAAAAGATATGCGTGCGAGAACTTATTGTTCGCCACTTCATATTTCAAAATATTCGTTATATGCTCCTGACCGCACACCTCGTCGAAGGTTTGGGGCCGCCATTTTCTGTACAAAGCCTGATGCATAACATATCCTTTCCCGTACTTTTATCGACCTTTAATACGAATTTAGTATAAACGCAGTGTTGCAAAACAAGACCATACACCGCGATCTCGTGCATTACCTCCACGCGATCTTCGTACCAGCTGCTCGAGGCAGGCAACCTCACGGCACATTGGGTTAACCGCTTAATGCTGCTTGGTTCCCCACCTGACATGGTTCACAGCTCCCAATTGCGCAA
>CAZMKU010000053.1:0-11847 GCA_964567085.1 uncultured Clostridium sp. | reverse complement strand
AAAAAGCCATAATACCGATATTTTTCGTATCAATATTATGGTTTCTTTATGGTGCGGAAAACGGGACTTGAACCCGTACGGTGTGAACCACACGCCCCTCAAACGTGCGCGTCTGCCAGTTCCGCCACTTCCGCTTGTGTCTTGACGACTTGATTATTATACTACAAAAATTTTCATTTGTCAATATCTTTTTAAAAATATTTTATTCACTTATTCTGATAGATCTGAATACCCCTTCCCTTTTAAATGTTTCAAAAATGTTCATAGAAAGTTACTTGAGGAAGCACGGATAATTTGATAAAATGTTAATATAAGCTCAATTTTTAGCAATATAATAGACACACAAGTATATACGGACATAAATGAAAAAAGAGGTATAATAATGGCAAATATAGCAATTATCGGCGGAGGTGTTGCGGGTCTGTCTGCGGGAATTTACGCGCAGATGAACGGACACAAGGCGACGATTTACGAAAGACATTTCAAGGCGGGCGGAAATCTCACGGGCTGGGATAGAGGCGGTTATCACATTGACAACTGCATTCACTGGCTCACGGGAACTAATCCCCGCACAAAGCTTTACGGAATGTGGAAGGATCTCGGTGTTCTCGGCAACGTTGACTTGCATCGCGCAGACACTCTTTACACCTTTGAACGGGACGGTCAGAGGATCTCCTTGAGCAGAGATCTCGAGCAATTCAAGGCGGATATGCTGAATATTTCTCCCGAGGACGAGAAAGAGATCCTGGCGCTTATCGAGGCGATAAAGGCGGTTCATCGCCTGAACGGTATTTCGGGTAAGGATAACGACAAGAAAAGCACGTTTATCCAAAAGATGCTTGCAGTTCCGAGCTTGCTTCGCTATTACAACTGGACGGCGGGCGATCTTGCAAAGCGCTTCAAGCACCCCTTGCTGCAGGGCTTTATCGCATCCTTTATGACGGATTATTTCAGCTCCCTTGCCGTAATTGTAGTTTTCTCTACCTTTACGAGTGATAACGGAGATATTCCGTACGGATCATCTTGCGCTATGGCAGAAAGAATGAAGGAAAGATTTTTGAGTCTTGGCGGTACGCTTCGATTAAGAAAGGGTGTCGCAAAGATCAACGTCGGAGGAGATTCCGCCGAGTCGATCACGCTTGAGGACGGTTCGATCGAGAACGCCGACTATGTTGTCGTTGCGACCGATCCCGCGACCGCCTTTGGCAAGCTTCTTGATAATAGCTTTATGCCCAAGGCCTTGAAAAAGCAGTATGAAAATACAGGGCTGCGTCGCTTTTCGAGTTATCATTGCGCATTTGCCTGCGATAGCGCCGAGCTTCCGTTTGAAAGCGATATATTCTTCGAGGTTCCCGAGGAATTCAGGGATGATCTTGGCACCGATTATTTTATGATACGTGAGTTTTCGCATGAGAAAAGCTTCTCCCCGGAGGGCAAGAATTTGATTCAAAGTATGACGTACGTTTTTGAGGATGATGCTAACGAGTTTATTGAGCTCAGCCGTGATAAAGAGGCGTATAAAGCAAGAAAGCTCAAGATTTCTGACAGTATCAAGAAGATCATTACGGATAAATTCCCCAACCTTCAGGGAAAGCTTCAATGCATTGACACCTGGACTCCCGCGACCTATCACAGATACGTGGACTCCGAGATCGGCTCGTTTATGAGCTTCGCGTTCACGGCGGGCACCTTGCCGATGAAGCTTTCGTGTCGTGTTAAGGGACTCAAAAACGTCGTTCTGGCGACACAGTGGCTGCAGGCTCCCGGCGGACTTCCCATAGCCGCAGGCTCGGGCCTCGACGCTATAAAAGCTATTCTGAAAATGGAAAAGAAGGCAGCGCGCGCTACCTGATATAAAAAATCAAGAGCAGAGGATCTCTCCCCTGCTCTTTTTTTGTTATTCGGGCTGATAGTTGAAAACTATTGTCGCGTTTGTGAGGTAATCGTTATTTCTACTGCTAATATCGATGTTATCCCATTTTTCCTCTGTGCCTGTGAAATATACGGTTTCAAGGCTTAAGCAATCAAGGAAAGCATCACTTCTAATGCTTGTTACACTATCGGGGATAGTTATACTCTCAAGGCTTGTGCATCCTTGGAATGCACCATAATCAATACTTGCTACCCCTTCGGGGATAGCTATGCTTGTAAGTCTCGAGCAATAAGAGAACGTATACTCATTAATATTTGTTACGCCATGTGGGATAGTTATACTCGTAAGGCTTGAACCCCAGAATGCAGAAGCACCGATACTTGTTACGCTATCGGGGATAGTTATGCTTATAAGGCTTGCGCAGGTTTCGAACACACCATAACCAATGCTTGTTACGCCATCGGGGATAGTTATGCTTATAAGGCTTGTGCAATGGGAGAACGCAAGATTACCTATGCTTGTAACACTATCGGGGATGATTATATTCTCAAGGCTTGCGCACCAATTGAATGCAGAATCATATATAAAGCTTGTTTTTTCGTTAATTTCACAAGAAGTGATCGAATCATTTTTAACCTTCATAAATATTAAATATGGATTATTTTCATTTCCGATATAATAACCATTATCGTATTCATTATATTGAAGATTTGTGCAACCGCCTAACACATTCGCACCGATATGTGTTACGCCATCGGGGATAGTTATATTTGTAATACTTGTGCACTCCAGGAATGCATAATCACCAATACTTATTATACTATCAGGGATGGTTATGCTCTCAAGGCTCGTGCAACCTCTGAACGTCTCATCACCAATACTTGTTACGCTATCGGGGATAGTTATGCTCTTAAGGCTTGTGCATTCAGAGAAGGCATAATTGCCAATACTCGTTATGTTATTATTAAAATAAAAAGTCTGAATGTGCTCCATTCCTAAAAAAGCACGATCCGATATTGTAGTTATGGGCACACCCTCATATTCATCTGCAATTATAACCGTAGAAGACGTTCCAATATAGTCAACGACTTTTGCGTACGTTCCGTCATCGGAGATCAAATAGCAAAGTCCCTCGGTTGCGCCCACAAGCTTTTCGCAGACGGTACATCTGCCGTTTTCTGCCACGAAATGGTTTCCAACCTCGCCCTCGGCTTCGCCGCATTTTAAACAGGTTTTAGGCGATTTGCAAGTCGCATCCTGCCACTCGTGTGAACAACCCGCGGGCTCTTCCGTCGTAGGCTCTTCCGTCGTAGGCTCTTCCGTCGTAGGCTCCTCTGTCGTAGGCTCCTCTGTCGTAGGCTCCTCTGTCGTAGGCTCTTCCGTCGTAGGCTCCTCGGTTGTTGGATCCTCTGTTGCCGTTGCTTCTGCAGAGCTTGTTTCATTATCAAGCGTATTGTCGAGGTTACAGCCTGCAAGCATCGCCGCAACCATACTTATACATAGCAGAATTGCCAAGATTTTTTTGAACATTTTCTTTTCCTCCAAAATAAAAATTAAAAAGGCGCTAACCGAAGCTAAAGCCCAAAAACGCAAACTCCGATAGTCGCAAAATAAAATATTTAATTTTGTCTAAACTTTTGGGTTCACTTCACTCCACGGTTTCCGCCATAATTTATTTGGCTTTAGTCAATTTTTTAAATACTTCAATATTCGCCCTCTCTGTTGTCATCGGAGTGATTGAGATATATCCCGCCGCGATGGCGTTCGTGTCAAATTCAAGGGAGTCGCAGCATTCGGGGATAAATTCGCCACGCTGCTTATACAAATCCTTGCCGACAAGCTCGAATTCGTCGGAATAGCAGGCCTTTCCCTGTCGTGTGATAAGGATATCTCTGTTTGTTTCGGGTGGAATATTCACGTTGTACAGATCGCACGTATCGAAAAGCTTATTATCGGTAATATAGTCATACACGAGGTCGAGATTCTCAACTGCCGTATCAAACGAACGGAAGTCGGTCGATACCGCCATAGCCCTGACACCCATGCCGTAAGCCTCGAAGATAGCGCCGACCGTACCCGAATAGATAATGTCCTTACCCATATTATATCCGCGGTTGATTCCCGAAATAACGAGGTCATACTTATTATGCAGACCAACAATACCGAATCTTACACAGTCAGCGGGCGTGGAATCTACGGCGTAAGCCTCAATTCCTTCCTCAAAATCCACTCTCTTTACCTCAATAGGGTTAATAATGTCGATCGCCTGGCTTTTTCCGCTTTGCTCAACCTTGGGAGCGCAAACTATAACCTCGCCGAGCTTTTTTGCCCAGAGCGCGAGCTTGTGCAGGCTCGGTGAATTTATGCCGTCGTCGTTTGTAATCAGAATTCTCATAACCAAGCCTCTCCCGACTCCTTGAACGCCTTGAGCTTCGCGTCTGCGTCGGCAATTAAAGCCTTCATTTCCTTTTTGCTATATACGGTCGCACCCGCAGCGCAGGCGTGTCCGCCGCCGTTATATTTGTTTGCTATCTTGTCAACCGTTACGAATCTCGAGCGCAGGCGCACGCGAATAGAGCAGTCGCCGCTATCAATAAACGCGAGCCAGATGGGTGAGCCCTTGATAGAGTCCATAAAGCCGACAGCCGTGCTTGCCTCCTCGTTTGTGAGGTTGAACTTTTTCTTGATCTTTTTGGTAACGTTGAGGTAAACGACGCCGTTTTCGGTGATCTTCATTTTTTTGTACACGTAAGCCTGGAACTTGAGCGAATTGAATTCTTTAAGATAAAGGTGGGCGAAAAGCGTGTCGGTGTCAATTCCAACGTCAAGCAGCATACCTGCGAGGCGCATAGTGTCGCCTGAGACGCTGCTGAAGCGGAATCTGCCCGAGTCTGTAACCATTCCCGTATAAATGTAGGTAGCCGCCGCAGAATTGATTTTCAGCTCGTTGCGGAAGGTGTCGTAGAAGTGCGCGATCATTTCGCACGCCGACGAGCGTTCCTCCTCGACCCACGAAATATCGCCGTAAGGATTGTTGTCGATATGGTGGTCGATCTTTATAAGCTCGCGGCACTTGTCGAATTTTTTGTTTGAAATTCTGTCGGTAGTGCCCGTGTCGACAACGATACCGAGCGCGTCCGTGTAGAGCGATTCGTCAATATCGGAATCCTCGCCGCCAAGGAAGCTTACGTAGTCCGCGTAGTCGCTGTTTATAAGGTAGATTTCCTTTTCGGGATAAGTTATGCGCAGGATCTCCGCAAGACCCTTTGTAGAGCCTACAGCGTCGCCGTCGGGACGTTTGTGGCGGAAGATGATTATTCTGTTATATTCCTTGATCTTGTCTAAAATAGACTGCATTATTTCCTTGTTCATTTCAGTTCTCCGTAAGATTTATGAGGTCGGAGAGAAGCGCCATAGCCTCTTCCCTGTCCTTCAGTGTCGCGCCGCTTGCCTTCATATGACCGCCGCCGCCGTATTTAACCGCAATTTTGTTGATATTGTGCTTGCTTGAGCGGATCTCGCAAAGCACGCCGTCCTCGGTCTCCGTAAAGTTTACCCACGTGTCGATGCCCTTGATGTCACTCATTGTGTTTACCATACCTCTTGAGAGCGTAAAGTTGTCGGCATCGTAGGACCTCGCCTCGTCAAGTGTTGTGTAAATGTACGCCACGTTGTTTTCGGCTTTGTTTATTTTAAGTACGAATTTAGCTCGGAGCTGAACGTTTTTAAGCTCGTCGCAGTAAAGATTTTTGAATATGTCTGCCGCGCTGAAATCCTGTTTCATAATGAATGAGGCTAAACGGAAGGTCTGCGAGGTGGTCGAGTCGTATCTGAATCTGCCCGAATCGGTAACCATACCTGTGTACAAGGACTTTGCCGCCAGAGGATTGAGCTCGAGGCCGCACTCGATGGCAAGCTCGGCAACAAGACCGCAGCAGCTCTCGTAGCTTGTGTTCGTTACCTCAATATCCGCAATTTTTTCAACGAAAATGTGATGGTCGAGTCTTACGGTCGTCTCGGCAAGCTCGTATCTGTTGTCGGAAATCAGGGATTTTGCCGACGTGTCGAGAATTATCGCGAGAGCGCCGTTATATACGTTATCGTCAATTTCGTCCATCTTTGAGCCGTCCATAAAGCCGTAACGCTTCGAGGAATCTCCCACGACGTAAACGGTTTTATTCGGGAAGTTGTGAAGAATAATGTTTTTAAGACCGATCTGTGAGCCGAGCGCGTCGCCGTCGGGATTTGTGTGTCTGTGTATGATTATTGTGTCATACGTCTTTATTTGTTCAAGTACCTGTTCAAACATTTTGTATCTCCTCAATTTATATTTAGTCAAAGTATCCTATATATTGCACTCCGAGGTCGCTGTTCGGGAAAAGATGATGATAAAGCTCAATAAAGTAGTCGTCGGTCATACTCGCGATATAGTCAACGACAATTTGATTTGCGTCGGACTCCTCGTAAGGCGCACATCTTTTGTAATGGATGTTGTTTACAAAATCCAAGTGGTGAGTGAATATTGGCGAGCTTGTGTTTCGCTCCATAAGGTCACAAAGCAGCTTGTCGTACATTTCGCTCATCATAGGCTTCACCGTAACGCCGAGCTTAACGCTTGCCGCCGCGTTATTGTATATCTTCGCGTAGTTCTCTGCTTTTGCTTTTTTGAGCGCGTTAAAATGCACTGTGTCAAGCTTAATATAGGGCTTGCCGAAGCTGTTCTCGATAATGTTTACAACGAGGTTGTTTATGATCTCCGCGTTTATAAGACCGATTTCCAGACGTTCAAAATCGTGCTCATCTACCGTATTTGTTCTTACGGCATCCTGGCGGTCCTTGCCGAGATATGCGATAATGTCTGAAATTCTGACAACCGCGCCCTCAAGCGTGGACGGCATAAGCTTGTCCGCGAATGCTCGGTCAAGGTAGCATTTTTCGATTATCTCGTCGAATTCCCCGAAGGAAGAAAGACTTGACGGATGATATTCCTCAAGCTCGAATTCTCCGTTGTGGCAAAGAATTCCGTCAAGTGTCTGAAGGCTTATATTGTAAGGGAAAATACCGTCAAGAACGCGTACGGAGTGAAGATTGTGAACAAATCTCCTGCCCGTGTGGTTGAAATAAATCTCGTCGAGGTATTTCTCGCCCGAATGAGCGAACGGCGGGTGTCCCATATCATGACCGAGGGCTATTGCCTCGATAAGATCGAGATTGAGCCCGAGAGCTCTGCCGATGGTTCGTGAAATACGCGAAACGAACTGAACGTGGAGACTGCGTCTTGTGAGGTCGTCGTTTTTGTGAAGCGAGAACACCTGCGTTTTGTCGGTATATCTGTTATAGTAAGGAGAATGCATTATTTTATCAATATCGTGCACAAAAGGAGGACGCCATACTGTAGCCGCATCCTTGGCTACGTTCTGCCGTCTTATAACGTTTTCATTTTTAAAAGCAAATTCCGAAGGTCTTCCCGTCTCGAGCATCCCCTGAATTTGTTTCGTTACGCTGTCAGATAAAGTGTTGTAATTTGGCATCCGCACCTCCGATTTTTCAGTATATAAAATACAGTACCCCGATATTTATATTATTATAACATAATATCTTATATTTTGCAAACACTTTATAGTATACAATTTGTAAATATTATTTAGACAACCCAAAAATGGCGTGATGCTCCAAGCGGAGTATCACGCCATTTGGGGGATAATTTATTTGTTGATCAGTTGCTTGTGAAGTTAAGCTCGTTATAGATAACCTCACCGTCAACGTAAGCCGCAAGAACACAACCGCGGTAGCTGGTCTTATCATTCCAGTTACAAGGAGCGATCTCAACGGTTATCGTCTGTCCTGCGTAGGCGTTAAGCCAGCTATACTCACCTCCATTTGATGATGAGTAGAGGAGAATACTATTCGTGCCGTCTGTAATATATGTGTTTGTATAATAGTAGTTCTCAACAACCTTTACCTGTGCCTCAACAACATAAACGGTGGTCGAGTAGTCAATCATAACGTCAAGAGTACACAAGTCGGCAACTGTGCTTGTCGTGTTGAAGGAAGCCCTGGAATATTCATGGCTTCCGTAGAAGTTTGCAACTATTTCCGCATCAACAAGGCAAGTCTGACCGTATCTTCCGCTCTTTTCGGGATCGATATAGTTCTCTCTTGTACCCTTGATGATGACCTCCTGACCGATCTCGAGACCTTCAAACTGAGTGGATTCACAGATAATTGCAATAACGCCGCTCTCGTCGATAAGGTAGAAGCCGCTCTTGTTTACGAGAGAAGGACCAACGATACCCTTAACGTAAACTATCTCGTCAACATCGGCATCAATAGCCGACTTGACGTTTACATAGTCAATTTCATCAGGGTCCTTTACGGTAATTTCAACTGTTTCGGAATAATCCACACCGTTATAGCTGCCTGTGATGGTAACTGTGGCAGTACCGGGCTCGCCGCAGTGCATAACTGTCTTGCCGTCCTCTGCTGTGAAGTATACGACGCTTGTATTGTTGGACTCGTAAGAAAGTGTCGCGCCCCTAAATCCGAGAAGCTCGGAGTCAATATTTGTTGTAAGCTCAAGCGTGGGGTCGCCTGTGTATTTGGAGAGGAACTGATCTACGCCGTGGTATTTAACTACAAATTCAGCGGTTTTTGCTGTGTCAAACGTAAAGCCTTCGTCTAGAACTGATACGGGAATGAATCTGAAGAAGCAATCCGTTGAGCTGGACTTTGCATTGATAGCAGAAAGGTAAACCGTGCAGATCTTTCCGTCGAATTCATCGAGCCACGCGAAATCGGAGCCGCTGCACTGTGTATAGGCATAAGAGCCTGTTTCGCCGTCAAGATCGAAGAAATAGTAGTTTACAAAGCCGTTGGCGGGAACTTTACTTACAAGAGCGTTAACCTTGTATATAGTTGTTGTGATATTCTCTGTTACGGGTGTGTTGAGAATTTCCTTAACTGTGCTTGTGGGGATCCAAGTCTTATCAAACGCGGTGTTGCCTTCGTCATTGGACGCAAGAATTGCATCTGTGAGCTGGCAGCAGCCTGTATAGCCGAACTTGCTTGCGTTATTGGCTTCTGAAGAAAGGATCCAGTTTTCTCGTACGCCGAGAACCTTAATTGTATTACCTACGGAAACTCTTTGCGCGATGTCGGCGGAGTAAACGTAAATGGACTGTGTGCCGTCAACGATATATACGCCCGAGGGAATCATGCCGTTTGCATACGTAATTGCCGCAACAACGCCTGTTACGGAAAGCTTTGAGCCAACCGCTGCTTCTCTTGCCTCGGCGATCGTCACGCTTGTGTAGTCAGCCTCGCTGTCAGTTACGTCAGCGGGAATAAAGTCAATGATCCACGCGCTCTTTGCCTGCTTTGTATTTCCGTTAAAGTTTTGGAGCGTGCAGTAAAGAAGAACCTCGTCACCCTTGTAAGGCTTTTCGTCAAGCGCGGAATATCTGTCGTTTCCGTCTGCGCCGTAAGAGCCGTAAACGTAAAGCTCGTTAACACCGTCGGTGATTACCATTTCGCCATATGTAGCATTTGAAATGGTCTTGATAGTACCGCAGATGTAGTAGCGCTCTGTTGTGGCAGAAGATACGTTCTGCGCGCAAATTTCAAGAGCCTTTTCAATCGTTATGATCTGAAAGCCTGTCCATAATTCATGCTCAACGAGATCCTCTGCGTCGAAATCGGTCGTGGGCTCTTCAGTCGTTACAGAGTCATCGGTCGTGGGCTCTTCAGTCGTTACAGAGTCATCGGTCGTGGGATCTGTTGTCGTATCTTCACTCGTAGGAGCTTCACTCGTAGGAGCTTCACTCGTAGGAGCTTCACTCGTAGGAGCTTCACTTGTAGGCTCTTCGGTCGTAGGAGCTTCCGTTGTGGGATCCTCTTCCTCCGTCGAGGATTCTTCCTCGGGAACAGCTTCTGTGGTCGTTTCCTCGCCTGAAGCTTCATTTGTGGTCACTTCTTCTTCGGGAGTCTCTGTGGGAGCTTCTGTGGAAGCAGCCGTCGTTGTTTCGCTCTCTGTGGATGTGTCATTTGTTGCCTGGTCACAAGCCGCAAAGCATCCGAGAAGGATCGAGATCAAAAGAATGATTGAAACTTTTCTTAAAATTTTCATCGCGCACCTCTGAATTTTTTAATTTTATATAATTATTATAAAGTACATCCGCAAAACTTTCAATAGTTTATTTAGTGAATTTTTAAAACAATCTGTCAATAAAATGTGAATTTCGTTCATTTAACAATTTTATTGACAATTTTACTCGTAAATGGTATAATTTAATTATCAAATCAAAGTAAAGGTTTATTATGACGGGGCTTGAAAACAAATTGAGAATTTTGAATGGAAATACGCTGAAATTTATCGCGTGTATCACTATGCTTATAGATCACGCGGGGCTCATACTGTTTCCCGATTTCGCTATTTTCAGAATAATCGGCAGAATATCCTTCCCTATTTTCGCGTTTATGATTGCCGAGGGCTGCAGATATACGAAAAATAAGCTAAAGCATTTTTTGATGATATTCGGACTTGGCGTGATATGTCAGCTTGCGTATGTTGTAACTGACGTAAGCAGTGGGCTCTCGTATATGAATATTCTTATAACCTTCTCGTTTTCGGTTATAACGATATACTGTCTGCAGCTTTTCAAAAAACAGATTTTTTCTGAAAACAAAAGGGGTTGGAGAATTTTAGGCTCGGCGGCTTTATTTGTCTGCGCAGTTGTTGGTGTGTATGTTTTTAATGAATTTATTCAGCTTGATTACGGCTTTTGCGGTGCGATGCTTCCCGTTTTTGCGAGCCTTTTTATGTTTGAGCCCGATACCGAGAGTGAGACTTGTAAAAAGCTGGACAAAAATATTATCCACGCGCTCTGTCTTTTGGTGGGCTTGGTGCTCCTGTTTTTTGAATCGGTAAATACCTTCAGATTTTACGCTCTGATCGCGCTCATTCCCCTGCTTCTTTACTCGGGCAAAAGGGGTAAGCTTAATACGAAATATTTTTTCTATATTTTCTATCCCGCGCATCTCGTTGTTATTTACGGTATAGATTTTCTTATAAGCTATCTCAAATAAAATTACGACCACTCACCGAAATGAGTGGTCGTTTTTATTATTTGTTGTCCTTTTTCTTGGGCTGCTTAATTTTGTTAAGCTTCTTGTTGAGCTTGAGGAAATCTTCCTTTGTGAACTTAGCGTTCATCATACCGCCTGCCATTGTGAGCAAACGAAGAACTGTAAAGCCGTTCATCATCGCCATCATATCAGAGGAAACCTCAAAGCCTGCAGCCTTCTTGGGCTCGCCCTTCTTGCCGCCGCCCATCATCTTGCCCATGAGCTTCAAGAAAATGAGCTTGCCGCGGAAGGTGCTGATAACGTCGCCCATCTTGGAGTTAAGAGAAAGACGGCCGGGCTTTTCTTCAACGTCGAACCAGTTGAGGATCACGCCCTTTTCAACGAGTCTGTATTCCTCGTTGAAGGTGTCAACCTTGCGGATCTTACTTTCATCGCAAAGCTCGCCTGCCTTTGCAACGATAGTGCTCTCTCCTACGTTCTTCACGTCAAAGTAGAAGAAGTGGTCGGCAGCTTCCTTCACGCCAACGGATTCACCGTTAACGAAAAGCTCAACTGCGGGCTGGTTGGAGTAAACCGTAATCTTCGTTACGTCCTCAACTCTGTCCACGTATCTCTTGCCGCAAAGGTGTACGAAGGGCTCGTCGGAAAGCCAAGCCTTGTAAGCATAGAAGGAGTCCTTCTTGTACTTACGGTCAAAGGTCATTAAGCCCTTGTGGTTCTGACCGTTTTCACCGCCTTCGTTTCTTGCATCGGCACCAAAGTCAAACATGTTCCAAACGTGGGTAGCCCACATATATTTTCTGGTGAATAACTGCTTAATTAACTCTTCGTGGTAGTATGCCTGATACTCTTCGGTGTAGTCACCCTGCTCCGGATTGGAGGTATGCCAG
>CAZMKU010000052.1:0-11847 GCA_964567085.1 uncultured Clostridium sp. | reverse complement strand
TCAGCCATAATATCAGCCGCCGCGCATGACATTTCCTCGTAGGTGTCAAAAACCATTACCTTCATATAAAAATCTCCCTTCTGTCGTAAAAAATCAAATCACCATTTATCACTGCCGTCGTCGGGAATTACCTCTTTGACCGCCGCGATAGCGCACTCGATCATATCGTCCGTGGGCTTGAAAACAGTAATATGCTGAAGCCATACGCCCGGCGCGGATATGATCTTCGTAAGGATATTATCGTATCTGCCCGCAATCTTGATAAGCTCGTAGCCCAAGCCAACGATAAGCGGAAGAAGTAAAATTTTCAGCGAAACTCTGATAAGCATATAGAACTTGACCGTCGCCTCCGTAATGCCCACAAGCGAGAGGAGAGGGTCAATAAAGAACGAAACAAAAATACTTACGAGCACCATAAGGATAAGGAAGCTCGTTCCGCATCTTGGGTGGAATCTCTTCTGCTTTCTTACGTTCTCGACCGTAAGCTCAAGACCCGCCTCATAACAGAAAATAGTCATATGCTCGGCCCCGTGGAACATAAAGGTTCTTCTTATGTCCTTCATAAGCGAGACCGCGCCCATATATCCTACGAGGATAAGCACCTTAAGTATTCCCTCGAAAACCGACTTTACAAACGAACGCGCCGTGGGATTCTCGGGATTCAAAAATCCGATATGCTTTGCGGCCAAGCCGTAAAGGAACGTGGGAAGCATTACGAAAAGTCCTACTGCGATCACAACGCCGAGCACCATGCTGATGCTCGTAATAAGCGCCATTAAAGCAGACGTGGAAGGATTCTTTATCGCCTTCTTGGCTTTATCTGCGCGCGCTTCCGCTTTGCGAAGATCACGCTCGAGAGCTTCGACTTCTTTTTCTATTGCCGAGGTATCGCCGCCCGACTCCCTTGCGCTCTCAAGACTCTGCCTTGCGGCGTCAAGGTTCTCGGCAAGCGTGGCGCGTAAGGCCTCCGCCTCATTATATTTTGCGGTCGCCTTCTGGACAAGCTCTTCCTTTTTCTTATCTTCCTTTGCCTGCTTCTTGGCTATTTTCTCCGCCTTCTTGGGATTCTTCTTGGCTTTCTCAAGACGCTTTTCTCTCTTTTCGCGCTCGAGCTCCTCCTCTGCCTCGTCGAGACCCGATATCTCTGCCGAGCGCATAAGACATTTTGAGCCGAATTTCATAGTATCAATATATCCGAAAAGTCCGCGGATTATAGGAAGCCTGAAAAACTTGCCTCTTGCTGCGCTCTCGGTCGGAAATTTTTCAATTACTATCTCGCCCTGAGGATCTCTGACCGCCATAGCCGTCATCTTGGGGCCTCTCATCATAATTCCCTCGAGAAGCGCCTGACCGCCTATCGAGGTTTTTTTACAACACTGTTTTTCCTTTTTACTCATTTATAAAATCCTTTCGGCCGCCGCGACTTTACGCGACGATTTAAACATATTTTACAATATAATATTTTAACACAAATATATTAACTCCGTGTGAATATAACTTCACTGAAATCAAATTCACTCAAAAATATATATGCCCAAATATTCGATCGCATTACAAAAATCGGGAAAGCGACGCTTTCCCGATTTCAATTTATTTTGAATTTATTTTCGTTTCTTGCGTTTACCAAAGAAAATTGCGCACGCGGTAACGGTAGGAATTATTATTTGCGCGGGCAATATAGCCACTCCGCATCCCGATGCCGACGGCTCGTCGGTTACCGTGAGCGCCGCATTGTCGGATTCTGTTTCCGCGGGATCTGTTTCAACAGGGTTCGTATCTACGGAGACCGCTTCACTTGACACAGTCTCGGTAGATTCAGTCTCTGTCGGGAGCTCGTCGGGAGCTGTCGTATCCTCGGAATCGGCGGTCTCATCCTCATTGAATTCGGGATAATCATACTCTCCCGTTCCGCTTATATAGTTATACTTGAACCTGCCACCCGGTGCAACGTCGCCCGAAATATAGAAGTCCATAATATCGCCCGAGTAATTTTCGTAATCGCCCTCGTCGTGAACGTTATCCGTCCAGGAGAAGTTGATAGTAAAGTCGTCGCCCTCGAGTCCGAATACACTCTTGGGTATCTTTACCATCATATATCTGCCGTCCACGTTATATTCAACGTCAGCGACCTTCTTCGAATCATAGCCGTTACCCGTAAATCTTTCAAGCACAAGCGTATCGGCGCTTGCGGCAGATTTATTTATAACGTAATCGAAGGTCTCCCAGCCCTGATTTGTCTGGTCGATATCTATGTAAAGAGTCATCCACAAGCTGTCCGTATATGGAGTAATGTTCTCCGCGCACTCAACGTTGAAATAAATATACTCATCGTCACGAGCAACCTGAGAGCCGATAATATCGTTTCTTCCCGAGGTCTCGGTATACGTATACCACGCGCCTCTGTTGTTTTCATTAAGATAGGCATATCCGTTTGAATCTCTGTCATCCGTATTGCCGATATAAGACGCGTAATAAGGCGCAACGTCGTTCCACTGAGAAATACTTCCGTTTATATCAATGGTCTTACTGTCACTCGGGGTGGGTATGGGATTACAGCCCTTATACTGACGGATATAGTTTGCGGCAAGGTAATAATAGTGGTCCTTGAGCTCGCCCTTGGTGGGCTCGATATCTCTGCTGTATTCGTTGTCAAACTGGTCAACGAGAGCATTGTAAACGTTTCTGTCAGTTGCCCAGACGGACGTATCGGGCTGACGCCACGCATGCCATTCATTCCAGCCCGTAATAAACACTACCTGCGGATCGACCTCAAGCGCGTAATCAAACTGCTCCTGGAAGAAATAGCCGTAAAGCGAGGCGCTCTCTCCCTCAACGAGATATCTGTCGGGATAGGTCGACGTGTAAGAACGTCCCATAGGGTTATTGCCGTTCATAGCGGTGATAACGCCGTTTACGTAATCGTGATTACAGGCAACTCCGACGGTTATCTGCTCAACGTTTCCGTTTGCCATATCAGCGGAATCCTTATAATGAAGCGCCTGCGGATAAGTAGAAAGCCAACCCCAACGGTTCGTGTCGTCTGATGCGACGTACTTTGACTGCGCGCGTCGCCAAGTAAACGTATTCTTTATCTCGGTATTGGTAAAGTAACTGTACGAGCCCATAACCATAGGCGCGCCGTCCCACATAAACCACATATCCGAATACTTGTCGGTTTCATAAATATTAGCATATATATCGGCGCCAAGCTGTTGTTCTGCCAAATTGCTGCCCGATGAAGATGTAAACGGGAATATAAAAGAAATATCGGGAGATGCAACTCCGTCGGCGCGAGCCGCCTGCCACGTTTCAAACAGAGCCATATAGCCCTCCTCAAACGTTAAGCTTCCATTCGTATGGTCGTTAAAGACAACGTCGACCCCCAGATTCGCCAGAAGCTCCGCCTGCCGACGCAGCACCCACGTATCGGTAGTTCTGTAATAACCGTAAATAGGCTCATTCCAGAAGCAATATCTTGAATATTTCTGCGGCCAAGCGGCATTTTGATAATCGTTTTTCGCTTCGGGATAAAGCTTCATAAATTCGGTAGTATTGAGCGCGCCCTGACTTGCAAAATCGCGCGTATGCCAATCCCAATACATCATAGCCACAGTCTTATCCTCACGGGGCCCGCCTACGTCCTCGTAAGTCAAGGAGACTCTGCCAAGTCCGTCTGTAAACACCCACGTGTCAGGCATAACCTTATTGGAATGATAAAGGCTGCTCAACGGCAATCCGTTTTCCGCTATCTCCTCCTCGCTCCCGCTCTGCGCGGTAAGCACCGAGGCGTCGACCGAAACTGTGGAGACGGCGAATATAAGCGTTAACGCAACGGCAGTTATTTTCTTTAAAGCTCCTGTCTTTTTCATCTATATTCCTCCGATATAAATCAGATAAAGCAAATTTAAAGCTTACATACTTTCACATTTTAATTATACACTAAAAAGCAGTAAAAGTCAATACTCCAAAAGCTTTACGGCTATATATTCTTTATAACCGTAACGGATCTTGAAAGCATTTTCGCCATATCCGCTCTATCGAGGATCTTATCCGCTCCTATGGTCTTATCATAGCTCTCGAGTATTCCGAGAGAATGCAAGGACAAGACCGCCCTCGCAGACCATGCGGGGACCTTGTCGATATCGGTAAACGTCGGAACGACGTCGGGCGACGCGTAGCCTATCATATTGCTGATAATTACCGACGCCTCGGAAATAGTAATTTTCTCGTCTGGATAAAAATACAACCCGTCGCTCTCACTCTTGCCGCTGATATACCCCTTGGCATAAGCCAAATTCACGTATCCCTTCAGCTCACCGCCGATATCCGCATCATCCGTAAAAGGAGTCGTCGATGCCGTCGGCACGGACGTCACGCCGAGCGCCTTCATCGCGCTGACGAGGAAGTCCCCGCGGCTCACCTCGGTATCGGGACGGAAATAATAATTGTCTCCAACCCGCTCGCCGTTCATAATTCCCATCTCGGTCATGGTTATCGCGTAATTATAAACGTCGGTTCCCTCAAGATCGCTGTATTTCACCGAGACCGACGGAGACTCGACCTCAATACTGACCTTAGCGCCGCCGCTGTAATTTCCGTATTTATCCTTTACAACGTAAATAAATTCATCATCTCCCGTAAAGGTTTTATCGGGTGTGTACGTATAAATTCCGCTGCCGCTGTCGTCAAGCGTAAGTATGCCGTCGGTCGGATATTTTGCGATCTCAAAGGTAAGCTCGTCACCCTCGGGGTCGTGCGCAGACAAAATGCCGCTCGTCGCGATCCCCTTGTACGTCAGAATATTGAGCGATGCGTACGACGCCACCTCCACAGTAGGCGAGGCGTTTATCGCATCAAGCATATAGATCACACACTCGATTTCGTATCCGCTTGAATTTATGCGGTACGTAAACGTCGCCTCGCTCTCTCTCGTTCCCTCCAGCTCCTCAAACGACAGCTTGGAAATATCCTCTCCGTAAATCGTATCCCCCACAGAAACCGTATTTGAGCCATAGTAAAGCTGACCCGCGCGTATATCGGGCAGGCTCGTCACGGTTATACTCTCAACGGTCTTCAAATTCATAGCGCAAGCAAACTTATCCGCCGAAAAGTTGAGCGGCTGACCCGTAAGTCCCGCCATTTCGGTCTTGGATCTGCTCGCCAGAACGTCTAAGCCGTATGATATTTTGTTTTCAACCGCCTCGGTCGTAATGCTCGTATAAGGAACCAAGTCCTCCGCCAAGCACACCGTAATTCCCGCAAACGCAAACGACAAAAAGCAAAAGACCCAAATAAAAACTAACTTTATTTTTTTCATACTCCCTCCAAAAACAAAAATTATGGCTTTGCTTCATTATACTTTGATAAAAATCCATTTATAACAGAAAAACTTAAATATAATTAACAGAAAATTCTCAATAGACGACAAATTTAGTGGTATAATATGTTTATGTAAATTTTACCGAAAGGAGAATTTTTATGGATTTCGTTGTATCTTACGAGCACAGCGGCAAGAGCGTGCTTACGTATCTGCGCTCCGTAGTGAAAATATCCTCGGGCGCCGTATCCCAGCTCAAAAGGACTCCGATGGGAATAACCGTAAATAATTCTCACGTTACGGTAAGACGTATTCTGTGTGAGGGCGATATTCTCTCTATAAAAATACAGGACTGCGAGGAAAATACAAGCGAGAACGTGATACCCACCAAAATTCCCGTAGAGATCGTTTACGAGGACGAGCATATAATGGCGATAAACAAGCCGCCCTTTATGCCGACGCACCCCTCGCACAAGCATTTTTCGGACACGCTCGGAAACGCGGTCGCCTATATATACCGAGAACGCGGGCTTCCCTTCGTTTTCCGCCCTCTCGGCAGGCTCGACGCTAACACCTCGGGGATCGTGGTATTATCAAAAAGCCGAGCGGTCGCATCGTTTTATTTCGGTGAGGCGCAGGCAGACAGGATCACGAAGCACTATATTGCAGTCCTCGACGGCGAGATGGATTTGCCGCGCGGTCAGGTTTTTGAGATAAACAAGCCGATTAAAAGAACCTCGGATAGCATTATCACCCGTACGGTCTCGGGCGACCCCGACGCGCTACCCGCTAAAACACTGTATAGGATTCTCTACTCGGGCAACGGGATAAGCATAGCCGACGCCTCGCCCGTCACAGGGAGAACGCATCAGCTTCGCGTGCATTTTTCGTCCATCGGTCATCCAATTATAAACGACGGTCTGTACGGGAAGAATATAAATGAGGACGACCGCCACCTGCTCCATGCGACCGCGCTCTATCTCAAGGCTCCATTTTCGGAAAGGTATATGCTTTTATATGCCGAGCCCCCTCGTGACATTATAGATTACGTAAAAGCAAGAACGGGCGAGGACCTCCTTGATATTATGAGCAAATGGAATTTCAAGGACAATTTATCAAACCTTACATTATGAGGAAAGCTTATGGAAAATAAAAACAAAAGGCTGTTTTCGTTTTTCAAGAAAGGCTCAAAGCCAAAGCGGAATGAGCCCGACCGAGACGTAATTGACGCCGACGAATATTTAGCTCTTGACGGCGAGGAGAAAAAGCTCTGGGCGCCGATCCCCCCAAAATACGAAAGAGTCTCGCGGATCGCTATCGCGGGATATATCATCGCCGCCGTGTGCGGACTTATATATCTTTTGACGGTAATAAGCTCTGACTTTGCGAACTTCTTCAACCGATATATTGCCTCGGTGTTCCGATTTATCCTGGCAAAGATCACGGGAATTCTTCCGTTTTCACTCGCCGAGGGTATATTGATATTATCTCCGCTTATTCTTATATGCATAGCGGTCTACGTCGCGAAAAAGCGTTGCCGCTCATGGAAAACCACGGGTGTGGCGATTGTAAATATCCTCTCCGTGTTCTCGATATTTATTTCAAGCTTTTGCCTGACGCTCGGCCCTGGCTACAGAACCGACACGCTTGACAAAAAGCTCAATATCGAGATAAATGACGTCAGCGCTGCCGATCTCTATAATACCGCGATATATCTCTCGGATATGGCGAATAAGGAATTGGAAAGCGTCAAATTCGATACCGACAGCTTCTCGGTTATGCCATACGGCTTTGACGAAATGAACGATCTCTTGCTCAACGCCTACGGTAAATTCTCGGAAAAGTACGATATTATCGAAAGCTTTGACAGCCGTCTCAAGCCCGTTATGTTTTCAAAGGTGATGTCATATATGCATATTACCGGCGTTTACTCGTTCTTCACGGGCGAGGCAAACCTCAATGTTGATTTTCCCGATTACACCATTCCTTACACGGCGGCCCACGAGCTTGCTCATCAACGCGGAATCGCGCGCGAAAACGAGGCGAATATGATAGCCTTCCTCGTATGCATCAATTCCGACGACGCTTATATAAGATATTCGGCTTACGTAAATATGTACGAATACGTGGCGAACGCGCTTTACTCGGCAGACAGAGCTCTTTACACGAAGGCTGCGGCAAATCTTAACTACAAGATACGCGCCGAGCAGGTCGCGTACAATAAATTCTTCCAACAGTACGCGCACTCGGTATCAAGCAAGGTCTCGGGCGCAGTCAACGATACCTATCTCAAGTCTCAAGGAACGGAAGGCCGCGTGAGCTACGGTATGGTAGTCGATCTGACGGTAGCCTATCTCAAAAACCAAGACAAAATAGAATGAATACGCATCCCCTTGACGAGAAATTCGCCAAGGGGATTTTTTAATGTCAAAAGCAAAGTCGTCTGAATATACTGTATTGTGAGGAGCTTTTTTGCTCCCGATCTTCGACAAAATCTCACAAAATTTTTTGATGGTCGGAATGTAATTTTCGGGCGTTTTTTTACATAAAATATTGTCGTACCACTCGATTAAATGATACAACGACATTTTATGTTTGCTCTCGTTCTTATTTTATTGGCTTTTTATTCACAATTATATGTTTTATTAGCCCTTTATTCACAATTTGGGGTATTTTTTACTTATTTGGAACAAAAGTGTTAAAATTATCACTACGACACATTCGTCAAAATATTACATAATTCACTGTAAAATATTGTAAATAAATTGTTAATTTGGGTAAAAATATATTTACTTTCTTTATTATATATGGTATAATAGATACAGTCGACACGGCAGAGAAAAAACACATAATTTCACAAATTTCGACATTAACTTTTTTACATAGATAAGCCGTCCCGAGCACACAGGACGGAATGGAGGTACTTATGGAAAAGATCATTATCAGAGGCGGCACACCCCTTTACGGTAGCGTATCCGTCAGCGGCGCAAAGAATGCTGCCCTTCCCGTTATTTGTGCTTGTATTCTCAACAAGGAAACCTGCATCATCGATAACATTCCTCCTGTAAGCGACATTATGATCCTCCTTGACATTCTCAAGGCAATGGGAGCAGAGGTGAAGATGCTCGCGAAAAACTCCGTGTCCATCAACTGCGCAAACATTATTCCCTGTTCATCCCCCAACGAGCTTGCTTGCAAGCTTCGCGGTTCTTCTTACATACTCGGCGCTGAGCTCGGTCGCTTCGGCAAGGCGAGCGTTTACTCCCCCGGCGGCTGCAGCATCGGTCCCCGCCCTCTCGACCTCCATATGCACGCGTTCGAATCCCTCGGCGCGCACTGCACACACAAGAACGGTCGAATTGAGGTAGAAGCTGAAGATAAGCTCGAAGGCAACACGGTATTCTTTGGCAAGGTATCCGTGGGAGCTACAGTTAACACAATTCTCGCCTCCGTTATGGCGGAAGGCACGACAATTATCGACAACGCGGCTCGCGAGCCTCACATCGTTGACCTTTGCGTATTCCTCAATGCATGCGGCGCTAACATTTACGGCGCAGGCACGTCCGTTATCAAGGTTAAGGGCGTCAAGGAGCTTCACGGCTGCCGTCACTTCATCATTCCCGATATGATCGAAGCGGGTACGTTCATGACAGCGGTTGGCGCAACGGGCGGTAAGATCACTATAAAGAACGTTATTCCCCGTCACCTCGACGCTATCTCCGCAAAGCTCAAGGAAGCAGGCGTTACGGTTACCGAGGGCGACGATTTCGTAATCGTTGAATCCACAGGCAATCTCAAGCCCGTTTCCATCACGACCCAGGCTTATCCCGGCTTTGCTACGGATATGCAGCCCCAATTCTCCACTATGCTCTGCTTTGCAAACGGCACGAGCGATATTCACGAAACGATTTTCGACAACAGATTTCAGTATATGGATGAGCTTACAAGAATGGGCGCAGATGTAAAGGTTTCCGGCAACCGCGCTATCATCAGAGGCGGCACTCCCCTCTGCGGCGCTCCCCTCGTTTGCCACGACCTCAGAGCAGGCGCAGCGATGTGCATCGCAGCTCTCGCAGCTGAAGGCGAATCCGAGCTCTACGGAATCGACAAGATCGAACGCGGCTACTACAACATCACGGAAAAGTTCGCTTCCCTCGGCGCAAACATCAGAAAGATTTACGAATACGAGGAAGAAGCAAAGGCAGCTACGGTTTAATACGTTAATTTGAATACTCCTTAAAGTCTTTTCGACTTGTCAATATTTATCTCCTTGAAAAAACAACCCGACGAAAGTCGGGTTGTTTCCCTTTTTGCTGCTTTTTAAAGAATAATACAAATAAGACCGCCGCTGCCCTCGTTGATAATTCTCTCAAGAGTTTCGGAAAGCTTCTTGCGGCTTGCATCGGGCATATGGTCAAGCTTGGTACGAAGGCCCTCGTTTACAAGCTCATACAGGGTCTTACCAAACATATTGGATTGCCAGATGCTCAGAGGATCCGCCTCGAATTCCTTAAGCATGGACTTAACGAGATCCTCGGACTGCTGCTCCGTCCCCACCATAGGACTTATTTCAGTTTCGATATTCGCACGGATCATATGAATGGACTGCGCCGACGCCGAGAGCTTAACTCCGTATCCGCCCGCCTGCTTGACTATCTCGGGCTCGTTCAAGCGAAGGTCGGAAATATTAGGCATAACGATTCCGTAGCCGCCGCTCTCCGCGTCCTCCAGAGCTCTTGCGACTCTGTCGTATTTGTCCTTCATACCCGCAAGCTCCAGAAGCAGGCCTATAAGCTGACCGTCGCTTGATACGTCAAATCCCGTCAGCTGACTGAGCACCGTCCAATAAAGTCCGTCCGCCATTTCAAGCGATATATTTGCCGAGCCGTTACCAAGATCAATATTTTCAATTTTGCAATTCTTGATGTACTCATTCTCGCCTATATCGTAAAAGCTGTCCTTGATGTCCCCTGTCTTATTGATTCTCGACACGCACTTTTCAATGCTCGACATAAGCGACGTTTTTATGTTATGATCGTCATCAAGCGAATACACCCACTCGGGCATATTTATATTTATTTGATTTACGGGAAATTCGAAAAGAACAAGCTCGAGTATATGACGGATATCCTCCGAATCGAGATCCATACACGACACGAGAGCCACGGGAACCTTGTATTTTTCCTCGAGCTCATACGCCAGGGAAATCGCGGATTCCTTCGATGGATTTGCGGAATTGAGTATCACGGCAAAGGGCTTGCCGAGCTCCTTGAGCTCACGGACAATTCTCTCCTCTGCCTCAACGTAGGATTCGCGCTTGATATCACCGATCGATCCGTCAGTGGTGACGAGCATACCGATAGTGGAATGCTCGCGTATTACCTTTTGAGTGCCCATTTCCGCCGCCTCAACAAAAGGCATCGGCTCCTCGCTCCACGGAGTTCTGACCATTCTCGCCTGTCCGTTTTCGATCGCGCCCAACGCCTCGGGAATAATGTAACCCACGCAATCAATCATTTTTACTTTAAGAGAAGAAACGCCGTCGACCGAGATCTTGACTGCCTCGTCGGGAATAAATTTCGGCTCGGTCGTCATGACCGTCTTGCCCGCCGCCGACTGCGGCATCTCGTCCCGCGCCCTTTCCTTCGAATAGCCCTCCTCGATATTGGGAAGCACCAAGGATTCCATAAACCGCTTGATAAAAGTAGATTTTCCACTGCGGACGGGACCTACTACGCCAATATAAATATCCCCGCCCGTGCGCTCCGATATGTCCTTATAAATCGAATATTCTGCCATACACCCTCCTGCTTCTTGCAAAAACTTATTATCGCTAAATTATATGTTTGTCTCGAAGGGTTTATGAATAAAAAAGAAAAGCGAGCACTGCTCGCTTTTCTTTATGTATTTTCAAATCAGTGAACGATGCACTTTTCCGTATCCTTATCGAAGATATGCATTCTCGAGGTTTCGAGAGCGATCTTGATAGTGTCGCCTCCGACTGACGTGGAGCGGGCAGATACACGAGCAATAAGATTTGTCTCACCAATCGTAAGGTAAAGGTAAATTTCAGCGCCCATAAGCTCTGTAACCTCAACGTACGCGTCAACGGTGCTATCCTCGTAAGCAGAAAGCTGCGCGGGCTGGTCGTGAATGTTCTCGGGACGAATACCGACAACGACCTCCTTGCCGATGTATTCAGCAAGCGCGGGATTGTTTGCCTTTTCCGCGGGAACCTTGATAGCGTTGTTTTCAAATTCGAAATAAACGTCGTCTTCCTTCTTTACGAGTGTACCGTTGATGAAGTTCATCTGAGGTGTGCCGATAAAGCCCGCAACGAACATATTAACAGGACAATCGTAGAGGTGCTGAGGTGTATCAACCTGCTGGATAAGACCGTCCTTCATAACTACGATTCTCGTAGCCATTGTCATAGCCTCTACCTGGTCGTGTGTAACGTAGATAAACGTAGTACCAACTCTGTTATGAAGCTTTGTAAGCTCTGTTCTCATGGTTGCACGGAGCTTCGC